>NZ_JBKGFN010000007.1:0-179799 GCF_046521305.1 Oceanisphaera submarina
GCAGTCTGGTAGCTCGTCGGGCTCATAACCCGAAGGTCGTCGGTTCAAATCCGGC
The DNA here is from genome assembly GCF_046521305.1 of Oceanisphaera submarina. Classification (NCBI taxonomy): domain Bacteria; kingdom Pseudomonadati; phylum Pseudomonadota; class Gammaproteobacteria; order Aeromonadales; family Aeromonadaceae; genus Oceanisphaera; species Oceanisphaera submarina. The sequence goes on from NZ_JBKGFN010000007.1 coordinate 56, forward strand.
TCCCGCAACCAACTTGTTGTGTACGTATCCCCTACCCTGTTCTCCCTCGTCGCTATTTATTATCCGTGCCTATTTATCAAATCAATTTCTGAGTCAGGCTGTTAAATCCAATCATATTTTCTTGCCGCTGATCGTTTACCGATTATGACTGTGTTTTCACCCTACTTTTCTTATTTCTTCTTCCTGGCAAGATGCTTCCAGGCTGATGATCCTGTCGTTCATCACCTTGATGGCACCAAATGTCGATAATTGCTTGGTTCCCGCCAGCAGTTGCTCCGCCGACAAAGACATGCAGACCGTCGCCGACGGCGAGGTTTCCACCACCATTAAGGTCAGCAACTCGGTCTGGACATCAAGCGCAATCAGCTCACCCAGTTGAGGCTGATGATAATCGGCCTGTGGCTCGAAAAACCAACTCTGTGGCATCAGTGGTTTATAAAAACGGGCGATGGCAATGCCGTTCAAGGCGGCCTGCACCCGTTGCGCAGGCGCGCCGATCGCGCCAAGTTTATCGAGAAAACGGTAATAGAGGCCGGTATCCTCTACCGAAAAACACTGATCCATATTATCGGAGCACACCAGTTGCTTCTTGATGTAAGGCGTACTGAACAGCATTTCCGCCCCTAAATCCAGCATCAGGTGTTGATCTTCGCCCATAAACCAGCGCCAGCCGTCGTTTGGTTGTAGTATCATCCCTGTCACACCTTGTGATAACAAAATTATGATATGGCTCCCCAGTTCCTTAATTTATATTGTATTTAGGCGTGGGGAGCAAATAATAAGACCTCTAATATTGGTTACAGGTGTCGGGCCAGACGTTGAACCAGTGCCGGTCCCTGATAAATAAAGCCGGAATACACCTGTACCAGGCCGGCGCCAGCCGCCATTTTTTCTCTGGCGGCAGTCAGTGAATCGATCCCCCCGACGCCGATAATTGGCAAGCGACCATCGAGCCGACGCGATAACTCCTTTATCACCTGGGTACTTTTATTCTGTACCGGCCGTCCACTCAGGCCCCCGGCTTCATGAGCATGAGGCAAGTCGAACACCAGCTCCCGATCCAAGGTGGTATTGGTGGCAATCACACCATCAATCTCAAAACGCACCAGGCTATCGGCCACCTGCTCGATTTCTTCCATCGACAAGTCCGGTGCTATCTTGACCAGCAGCGGCACCTGCTTGTTATGTTGCTCGGCCAGTTGCCGCTGTTTCTGTTTAAGCGAAGACAACAAGTCGTCGAGTGCTTCACCGTATTGCAGCGAGCGCAGGCCCGGGGTATTGGGCGAAGAGATATTCACGGTTATATAGCCGGCATGGGCATAGGCTTTATCCATGCAAATCAGATAATCGTCTTTACCCTGCTCTATCGGAGTATCTTTGTTCTTGCCAATATTGATACCCAGCACACCGGTGTAGCGGGATTTTTTAACATTCTCGATTAAATAATCGATGCCGTTATTATTGAATCCCATCCGGTTGATGATGGCATCGGCTTCCTTGATACGAAACAACCGCGGCTGTTCATTGCCTTGCTGGGCCCGCGGCGTGACGGTACCAATTTCAATAAAGCCGAATCCCATGGCGGCGAAGGCATCGATACAATCTCCGTTCTTGTCGAGACCCGCGGCCAACCCCACCGGATTATCGAAGGTCAGCCCCATCAGCTGTACCGGGTTATGGATTTTCGGACGACGATACAAGGCCGCCAGCGGGCCGTGCTGGGACTTGGCCAGCCCCTTGATGGTCAGCTCGTGGACATGCTCGGGGTCACATTGAAAAAGCAGGGGTTTAACCAGTGAATACACGTATTTTTCCTCATAAAAAAGCCCCGGTCATGGCCGGGGCTTTTGTGTGTTACACCGTGTTATTTAGACGGCGTTCATACAATTGAGATGGAGCAGGTTCAGCTCGCGCATGGCGACCGAGAACTGGGCAAACTCATGACTGCCGGACGCCTTGAAGTCCGCCAGCAGGTGGCGCCAGCGATTCAGCAACTGCTCATGCTCATCAAGCCACTGGTCGAGCATGTTAGCGCATTCAACCTTGGCTTTACAGCGTTTCAATACCACTGACGTCAGGCTACGCTGCTGATAATCCAGATCTTCCCGGAAGGCGGCCCGGGCCAGAGCCTGCCAGTGGTTACCCACCGCCTGCTTGTTGATCTGTTCCAGGAACCAGTGCAGCTCCAGCTCGGATCCCAGGTGGAAGTACAGCTCGGCCACCACCCGAATATCCCTGTCATGCTCGGCTGCGACCTGGGCCAGATCCAGGGCAGAGAACAGACTGCTCATCTGAGCTACTCGCTCGGCCACGTCGGTCGGCACCTCCTGTTTCTCGAGCCTGGCGACATCGTTCTTGTGCTCCTTGACCTCGGACTCCACCATCACCTGATAGAGATGTTCGGCCAGGGTCACATAGGCCGGCTTGAACTGGGCAATGGTTTGCTCGATGCTCTGGTTACGGTTACGTGAACGCAGGAACCAGCGGGTCGCCCGGCGAACCATACGCCGCACCTGATAGAACATATCCAGTTGGGTAGCTGCCGCCACCTTGTTGTCCAGCGCCTCGATATCGCGCAGCAGCTGGTTCATGCCGAATACTTCACGGGCAATCATAAAGCTGATGGCGATGTCGCACATGCTGGCACCGGTTTCATCCTGCAGCCGGTTGGCGAAGTTGAAGCCCATGTCGTTGACCATGATATTGGCCAGGCGGGTGGCGATAATTTCACTGCGCAGCGGATGCTCCATCAGCGCCTCACCGAACCGTTCCACCAACTTGGCCGGCATGCTGGATGGCAGCAGGCGGGCGATATAGTCGTTATCGGTCAGCTCGGGCACGTTGAGCATGTCTTTCAGCACCATCTTGCCGTAAGCCACCAGAATGGCCAGCTCGGGACGAGTCAGACCACGACCGGCAGCCATGCGCTCGGCCAGCTCTTCGTCGTTAGGCAGATATTCCAGATTGCGATCGAGTTTCCCTTCCCGCTCCAGCCAGTGCATGAAGTGCTGATGCTCCTTCAGCGGGCTGGCACCACGATGCTCGGTAATGGAGATGGTCTGGGACTGGCGGTAGGCGTTGGTCAGCACTATGTCGGTCACGTTCTCGGTCATGTCGTACAGCAGTTGATCCCGATGCTTCTTGGTCAGTTCACCCTTGTCGACCAGGGAGTTGAGCAGGATCTTGATGTTGACCTCGTTATCCGAGCAATCCACCCCCCCGACGTTATCGGTGAAGTCGGTATTGATGCGCCCGCCTTTACCGGCATATTCAATCCGGCCCAGCTGGGTACAGCCCAGGTTACCGCCCTCGCCCACGATACGGGTACGAAGATCTTCACCGTTTACCCGTACTGCATCATTGGCGCGGTCGCCCACTTCGGCATCGCTTTCCCGGCGTGATTTGACGTAGGTGCCGATGCCGCCATTCCACAGCAGATCGATGTCGGCCATCAACAGATGACGGATCACCTCGGTCGGGGTCAGCGTCGCCTTCTGGGTGCCCAGCAGCTTTTTCATCTGCGGGCTGAGCTTGATCGACTTGGCCGAGCGCAGGAAGATGCCACCGCCATCGGAGATCAGGCTGCGATCATAATCATCCCAGCTGCAGCCCGGTGTATTGAACAGACGCTCCCGCTCCTTGTAGGTGCTGGCGGCATCCGGTTCCGGGTCGATGAAGATGTGCAGGTGATTGAAGGCGCCCACCAGACGGGTATGTTCAGACAACAGCATGCCATTACCAAACACATCGCCAGCCATGTCACCGATGCCAACACAGGTAAAGTCGGTCTGTTGGCAATCGATACCGATTTCCCGGAAGTGGCGCTTCACCGATTCCCAGGCACCGCGGGCGGTAATACCCATCTTCTTGTGATCGTAACCGACAGAGCCGCCGGAGGCGAAGGCATCGCCCAGCCAGTGGCCATATTCGGCGCTGATTTCGTTGGCGATGTCGGAGAAGGTCGCGGTGCCCTTGTCGGCCGCTACCACCAGGTAATAATCGTCTTCGTCATGGCGCACCACATTCTTGGGCGGAATCACTTCACCCTGAATGATGTTGTCGGTCACGTCGAGCAGCGCTCGAATAAACAGGCGGTAGCAGTTCTGTCCTTCCTTGAGGAAGGCGGCCCTGTCACCGACCGGCAGTTGCTTGCAGACAAAACCGCCCTTGGCGCCGACCGGCACTATGACGGTGTTCTTGACCTGCTGCGCCTTCACCAGGCCGAGCACTTCGGTACGGAAGTCTTCCCGACGGTCGGACCAGCGCAAACCACCCCGAGCCACCTTGCCCCAGCGCAGATGCACCCCTTCCACCCGCGGCGAGTAAACGAAAATCTCGAACTTGGGCAAGGGCAACGGCATGTCGCTGATGGTTTCGGGTGCCATCTTGAATGAGATATAAGTCTTGTCGCTGCCATCAACGGCGGGCTGATAGAAGTTGGTTCTCAGGGTCGCTTCGATCATTTCCATATAGCGGCGGATGATGCGGTCATCGTCCAGGTTGGCGACCTTGTCCAGCTCGTCAATCAGCTGCTGATGCAGTTTCTGCTGTTGCTTGGGATCCTGCTTGAGCTTGGGCGAGAAGCGGCGCTGAAACAGGCTGAACAGCAGGGCTGCCAGTTCCGGATAGCGAGACAGGGTTTCTTCGATATAACTCTGGCTGAAGGTTACACCGGTCTGGCGCATATACTTGGCGTAGGCACGCAGTATGGTTACTTCGCGACCACTCAGCCCCGCCGCCAGTACCAGGCGATTGAAACCGTCACTTTCCAGCTCGTTGTTCCACACTTGGGCGAAGGCTTTCTGGAACCGCTCCTGACTGCTGTCCAGATCGAGCGGCGAGCCGGTGTAGTACATGGAAAAGTCGAGGATCCAGAAAGTTTCATCGACACACTCGATTTCATGCGGCGTTTCACCGATCACCCGCAGCCCCATGTTTTCCAGCATCGGCAGGACGTCGGACAGATGAATGGGCTCGGCTCTGTGATACAGCTTGAGACGTACCCGATTGGAGTCCCGCTCTTCTTCCTGAGCCCGATAGAACAGCATACCCAGCGGGCTGTTATCGTTCAGTCCTTCCAGCTTTTCGATATCGCCCACTGCAGAGCCGGGCATCACCTCTTCGGTATAGGCACGTGGAAAGGCATTGCGATATTTTTCTTTCAGTCGATTGCTTTCGGCTTCACCGAAGCTGATAGACAGCGACTGCTCCAGCTTGTCTTCCCAGCTGCGAGCCGCTTCAATCAGATTTGCCTGAATTTCGTTCACGTTGATATCCATCGAATTGTTCGGTACCCGGATCAGATAATGGGTACGGGCCAGTACGCCTTCCGAAAAATAGGTGGTGAATTCCACTTCTTCTTCAGAGCCAAAATAACGCTGCAATATGCGCTGGGTTTTTTCACGCAGCGCCGTGTTGTAGCGTTCCTTGGTGACATACACCATGCAGGAGAAGAAGCGGCCGAACAGATCCCGGCGTACAAAGAGCCGGGTCATGTCCCGCTCCTGCATGCCCAGCACCCCCATGCCGATATCGAGCAGTTCCTTTTCGGTCGCCTGGATCAGCTCGTCGCGCGGATAGGTTTCCAGAATATTAAGCAGCGCCTTGTAGGCATGAGAGCCAAGCTCCAGGCCGGAGCCGTCGATGATACGTCTGAGCTTGGCGCCGATCAGCGGGATCTGCATGGCACTGGTGTTATAGATGCTGGAGGCATACAGGCCGATAAAGCGATCTTCCCCGACCACATTGCCCTTATCGTCGAAACGCTTGATGCCGATGTAATCGATATAGGCGGGTCTGTGTACCCGGGATTTATGATTGGTCTTGGTCAGTACCAGAATATCCTTGCTCAGCGCCGCCTCGCGAGCGGTCGCAGTCAGGCTGCTGAATTTGAGGCTATCGCCCTTTTGTACATGACGCAGTAAACCCAGGCTGGTGTCTTGCTCGGGCACCAGCTCGTAGTCACCCTCGATGGCGGAAATATGATAACGACGGTAGCCCATCAGGGTAAAATTGTGATCTGCCACCCAGCTCAGAAAAGACAGGGTTTCTTTCAGGTGTTCCGGCTTGGCGCCCTTGGCCTGCCTGGGCAGCTCCTTGATGATGTCGCCGAAGCGCTCCACCATCGGCTGCCAGTCGCCGACCATCAGCGACACTTCTTCTACCACCGACAGCAACTCGTCGCGAAGGTGATCACGAGTCTTCGCCTGGGGCTGCCTGTCGATCTCGATCAGAAAGGCGGTTTCTACCCGATTCTGTTTTTTCTGTTCACTGCTCGACAGTATCTGTTGCAGTTTACCCTGCTCATCGCGCACCAGGTGCATCGGCTGGTGCAGCATCAGGTGTGAAGTAATGCCCAGCCGGGTCAGTACCATACGGATGGAGTCCACCAGAAAAGGCGCGTCTTTGATGATCAGTTCGACGATGGTGTGAGGGGACTGCCAACCGTTGCGGGACAATTCGGGATTATAGACTCGCACATACGGCGTTTGTTCGGCCCGAGTTTCAAAAAAGCCCCACAGACTGACAGCAGCACCATACAGATCGCTATCATTACGATGATTCAGATCGTCATAGGTCATACCGCTATAAAGCTTGCTGACGAAGGTATTTACCAGGGGGGCGGTATTATCGGAAAACTTGTCATCTACCAATTGATTCACATTTTCAAGTAAAACGGACGTTGCTGCGTCTTTAAATATCATGGCTTCGTGTTCCTCGGATACAGGCAATGACCATGGGGGAAGTAGGGCCCCAACGGGACAAAAACAGTGTAAGCCCGCACTATTTCGAATGCGAGCAAAGCCAAAGAAAAAGGTCTCAAAATATCGACCCGATCACGAGTGGGCAGAATATATACAAAGTGAAAAAAACCTTTCACCAAAGAATACTCTGAAAGTAAATGAATTGTTTCTTGATGATATGGATGCTTGTTAAGGGCAATATGGTGCAATAGAGGCGGAATAGTTATTCATATTAAAACGAAAACCATGAAAATAAAGAAATAGTAAAAAAGCAGATTATGCTACCTAAAACAACAAAAGGAAGGAGTGTTCAGGCACGGAAAGGTAGCCGACGGCATATCCATGCTCTGCATGGATATGCGTTTATTATCAGGACAGGCGGTTGAGCCTATGCAACTGACGCTGCTCGGTAAGCTCTATTTCAAAACGGCCGTTAAGGCCGTCGTGACCGACAAAACCTCGAAAGTGATGCAGGGCCACCTGCAAGCGCAAACCCTGCTCTGTGATGACCGACAGGGCCGCGGTGCGACCCTGATAGTACTGCAGCAGCTGCGCTCTGCTGATGGACAGACGAAAACGCAGCCTCTCCATCAGGTCAGTGCCTTGCTGATTTTTTCGAACAAATCCCGTGACAGCGCCGGCAATGCCATCAACTGCTGTAGCCGCGTCTTGATCAAGGCCTGTCGAACATCGTCCAGCCGGGCAAACTGGATAAGTGGCGTCACCAGACGCGAAGCCACCTGCGGGTTGCTGTCGTTGAGCTGTTCCAGCACCGACACCAGCAAGTCATAGCCGGCGCCATCGATGCGATGAAACTGCACCGGGTTACCGGTAATAAAGGCACCGACCAAGGCCCGTACCCGGTTAGGGTTGTTCAGGCTGAAGGTCGGGTGATCCATCAGTTGCGCTACCTTCGCCAGCGTCCCCTCACCCGGCGCCGTGGCCTGCAGCCGGAACCAGTTGTCGAGCACCAGGCCATCCTGACGCCATTTGGCTTCAAAGTCGGCCAGCATGGCCACGCTCTCATCCGCCTCGGCCCGTACCGCCGCCTTCATGGCCGCCAGGGTGTCGGTCATATTGTCGGCTTCCTGATACTGATGTTGCGTCTTCGCCGCATCGCCGGCCAGAGCGAGGTAACCGAGCGCCACGTTTTTCATCGCCCGCCGCGCTATATCCTGGTGATCGATTCGGTATTCGGGGGTCAGGTTCTGCTCATAGGCCTGCTGCCACAGGGGCCGCAGGGCCTCTGCAAGCGCCACATGCAGCTGCTGATGTACCTGGCCCAGCAAGTCGATATCGACCTGTTCGAACAGTTCCAGCAGGCTGCCCAGATCCGGCAGCGTCAGCATCTGTGCCTGCAGAGCCCGATCCAGGGCAACATCTTCCAGAGTAGTACGAAACACCTCTATCAAGGTGCGCGGCACCTGGATCACATCACCGCGCTGCAGACGAGCCAGATTGTCCACCACGGCCTTGTTGATCAGCATCTGCACCGCGTCCCAGCGCACAAATTCGTCGATACTGCTCTTGGCCAGCAAGGTCAGCTGTTCATCGGTATAGGGATAGTCCAGCTTGACCGGGGCGGAAAAACCCTGCAACAACGCAGGAACGGGCCGGGACGGGATTTGTTCGAACACAAACCGCTGTTCGGCTTCCAGTACATCCAGTACCGGGCCGACGGTGTCGCCGTTGACCATCAGCGACAGCGGCTCGCCCTGCTCGGTATAAAGCGCCAGGCTGAGCGGAATATGCAGCGGCAGCTTGCCAGGTTGCTCCCGGGTAGCCGGGGTATGCTGACGTACGGTCAGGGTATAGCGCTGTAGGTCGGCATCAAAGTCGTCGGTCACGGTCAGCACCGGGGTACCGGCCTGGCTGTACCAGCGTTTGAAACGAGTCAGGTCCCGCCCGCTGGCCTCACTCATCGCCGTCACAAAGTCCTCACAGGTGGCGGCCTGGCCGTCGTGACGCTGCAGATACAGCGTCAGCCCGCGCTGAAATGCCTGCTCGCCGAGCAGGGTATGCAGCATACGAATGACTTCCGAGCCCTTCTCGTACACGGTCAGGGTATAGAAGTTGTTCATTTCGATGACCGCATCCGGACGAATGGGATGCGCCATGGGACCGGCGTCTTCCGCAAACTGGGGGCCACGCATGATGCGTACATTCTGAATGCGGTTCACGGTGCGCGAGCCCAGATCGGACGAGAACTCCTGATCCCGGAACACGGTCAGCCCTTCCTTCAGCGACAGCTGAAACCAGTCGCGGCAGGTCACCCGGTTACCGGTCCAGTTATGGAAGTATTCGTGACCGATCACCCGTTCGACATCCAGATAATCGTTGTCGGTGGCCGTGTTGGCATCCGCCAGCACAAACTTGGCATTGAAAACGTTGAGACCCTTGTTTTCCATGGCACCCATGTTGAAAAAGTCCACCGCCACTATCATGTAGATATCGAGATCATACTCCAGGTGACAACGCTGTTCATCCCAGGCCATGGAGGCCTTGAGGCTGTCCATCGCATGCCCGGCCCGGTGCAGATTACCCTTGTCGACGAAGATCTCCAGCGCCACGTCCCGTCCGCTCATGGTGGTGTAGCTGTCACGCAGCACGTCGAAATCACCCGCTACCAAGGCAAAGAGGTAAGCCGGCTTGGGAAAGGGATCCTGCCATTGCACCCAGTGACGGCCATCATCGAGTTTGCCCTGATCGAGTCGGTTACCGTTCGACAGCAAATAGGGATAGGCGCTCTCATCGGCGGTGATCCGGGTACTGAACCGCGCCAGCACATCGGGTCTGTCCAGGTAATAGGTGATACGTCTGAAACCCTGGGCTTCACACTGGGTGCAAAACGCCGATCCCGACTTGTACAACCCTTCCAGCGCAGTATTGGCGGCCGGATTGAGTCGGGTCCTGATGGTCAGTACGAATTCTTCCGGCAACTGAGACAGGATAAGTCCACTCTCGGTTTGCTGGTATTGTGCGATATCCACTCCGTTGATGGCCACCCGCAGCAATTCGAGCTGCTCGCCGTCCAGTATCAACGGCTCGTCGTGTTCACCATTGCGGCGCACCCGGCTGATGGCCACCACTTCGGTGGTACTGTCGTGCAGCTGAATGTCCAGATCCAGGGTATCAATCCAGTAATGAGGTGGCTGATAATCTTCGCGATATTGCACTTGCGGTTTTGTTTGGGTCATAGCGGAGATCTCGTTAACGTCGTCGGAGAGGGCTTTAAGAAAAAGCCCGGATCCGGTCAAACCGGATCCGGGCTTGGGGTTCAGCCAAGCAGTCGGGCCAGGTCGGCAGTAATGCGTGCCGCTTCTTTCAGATAGCCGTCATCCGGCTCAAAATCGCTGGGGGTATTATCGAGGGAATCCACCGGATCCAGTCCGGCCCGCCGTAACCGGTCGTTAAGACGAGCCAAAGACTTGGCGTCCTGCTCTTCCATCTCGGTTTTGCGCTCGGCAAGATTGAGTGAAACCGAGTCCTTGTCTTTCAGTTTCTTGTATTCCTTGATGTCTTCAAAGACATAAACAAACTCGGGATCCTGCTCGATTCTCGCCTGATGGCGCTGACGAAGCTGACCCAGCAGCGGTGTCAGATCCCGAATACGCTTGAAGTCGAGGCTGGCAATCTGATCCCAGGGCAGGGCATTTTTCTCCAGACTTTCGCCTGTTTCATCGGCCACTATGGGGGTCGGGAACGGGATATCCGGTTGCACGCCCCTGTTCTGGGTGCTGCCACCGTTGATACGATAAAACTTGGCGATGGTAAACTGCACAAAACCCATGGGGTGTTCATAGAGATCGTAAATGCGCGACAGGCTGCGATGCTGTTGTACCGTCCCTTTACCAAAGGTGTTTTCACCCAGGATGACCGCCCGGCCATAGTCTTTCATGGCGGCGGCAAAAATCTCGGAAGCCGAAGCAGAATAACGATCAACCAGCACCGTCATCGGTCCCTCGTAGGCCAGCATGTCGTCTTCGTCGCCATTCACCGAAATACGGCCCAGACCATCGCGGATCTGCACCACGGGGCCGCTGTCGATAAAGAGCCCGGTCAGGGACGATGCCTCGGTCAGAGCACCACCACCATTGCCGCGCAAGTCGATAACCAGACCTTGAATGTCCTGGGTTTTCAGCTTGTTGATTTGTTCCGCCACATCGGCGCTGAGGTTGACGTAGAAGCTCGGAATTTCGATAACACCGATGTTTTCACCGTCGATCTGCAATACCTTGCCGTTGGCGGCTCTGTCTTCCAGTCGAACGGTGTCACGGATCAGCTCGATGACTTTTGGCGTCGCCGTCACCGCCTTGCCACGCTGAATTTGTAACCAGACCCTGGTGCCTTTACGGCCCTTGATCAGATCAACCACTTCATCCAGCCGCCAGCCGATCACATCGGTGACCTTGTCGGCACTCTGCCCCACCCCGATAATGCGATCTTCGGGTTGCAGCTCACCGGACTTGGCCGCAGGGCCGCCCGGTACCAGTGAGCGGATCACCGTATAGTCGTCTTCGGCCTGCAGTACGGCACCGATGCCTTCGAGCGAAAGGTTCATTTCGGTCTCGAAACGTTCGGCATTGCGGGGGCTGAGATAACTGGTGTGCGGCTCTATGGCACGGGCAAAGGCATTGGCAAAGCTCTGGAAGGCATCTTCACTTTCACTCTGGGCCAGGCGCTTGATGGCATTGTTGTAACGCTTGCCCAGGGTCTCGCGGATCTCGTCCCAGTCTTTATCGGCCAGCGCCAGACTCAGGGCGTCGTATTTGACCCGCTGAGACCAGAGCCGGTCGAGCTCCTGCTTGTCTTTGGGCCAGTCAGCCTTGCGGCGATCGAACTGATATTGCTCCTGACCGTCGAAGGTCATGGGGGTATCGAGTAACGACAATGCATACACCAGACGCTGATAGCGTTGCTGCAGACTGTCGTTATACATATCGAAGGCAATATCGAGTCGACCGGCTCTCAGCGCATCGTCGAACTCGTTGCGATAGCGCTCGAAACGGGCGACATCGGCCTGAGTAAAGACGTTTTTGCTGTAATCCAGACTTTCGATAAAGCGATCGAAGATCACTTCCGAGAAAGCATTATCAAGCTGAAACTGACGGTAATGAGAACGGGTGAACAGCGCGGTAACCCGCTTGCTGGCAGCCGCATGCTGACTTTCCGGTACCAATACAGGAATGGCGGAGGCATCGATGGACGGCGGTACCGCCCAGGCGATTCCCGCAGCCATAATACCGGCGGCTACCAGAGACAAACGAATTCCGGGATTGATCAAACCCTACTCCTTAAAGAATAAGATGCTCAAACTTGACGCGCATGGACATGCCGGTTTTAAGCTCCACCTGAACATCATCACGAGTCACTTCCTTAATGGTAGCGGGAACCGGTGACTTGCCCAGCAATACTTTAACATTCTGCTCTACGGTCAGAGCCGCCGGATCCACCTTGCGGGGCTTGGGCCGGGGCTTTTTGGCGGCAGGCTTGTCCTTGCGCGGGCCAAACACCTTTTCTTTGCTTTCCTTGAGCGCGCCCTTCGCATGATCGACATGTTCCTGGGTCAACTCACCGCAAGCTTCGCCATCCAGGTCTACCCGAGTCTGGCCGGCCTTGAGGCCGTGCAGATAACGCCAGCTGGAGGTGTACTGACGCAACGCCGTGCGCAGCAGGGTCTTGGATACCTTGGGATCCTCCGCCAGACGGCCGGCCAGATCCTGAAAAATACCAATTTTCAGCGGCTTGGCTTCGCCGGTCGCTACGAAGCACTGGGGGAAGCATTCGGCCAGATAGGCAATGACTTCTTTACTGTTTTTCAATTTTTCCGAGTTTTCCATGAAATACCTTGGTGTAAGACCTGAGGGCGCAACGCCCATTGAAACATGCATATTATAAAGCGCACACCGACAAAAGCGACCCCGGCGTTACAACAGGGGTAACACGGCGGCTACCCAGTGCCGCAAACCGGCTTCGTCTTCTTCATCAAAACGTCCAAACGAGGGGCTGTCGATATCCAGTACGCCCCATACCACATCACCCTGGCTCAACGGCAGCACGATTTCGGCGTTGCTGGCCCCGTCGCAGGCGATATGGCCGGAAAATTCATGTACATTGGCAATCCGCTGTACCTGATCGGTGGCGGCGGCAGTACCACAAACTCCCTTGCCGACCGGGATCCGGATGCACGCCGGTTTGCCCTGAAAAGGCCCCAATACCAGGGTATCTTCTTCGCGCAGATAAAAACCCACCCAGTTGATGTCTTCCAGTGCCAGGTTAAGCAGGGCGGACAGGTTCGCGAGCTTGGCAATACGATTGGGCTCCCCTTCGCACAGGGCAAGTGCCTGAGCGGTGAGGCTTTGGTAAAATGCAGACTTTTCAGACATAAAGTACAGAGCGCCGTTAATTTTTGCTTAACTTACCTGCCCTTTTCCCAAATGAAAACCCGATGATGGTGATTGATGGATAAAAAAACGCTGAATGCCCCGCTTTTGCAGTGGCCGAACATCATTCGGATGATGCAGCGCCATCGCCCCCTGCTGATTTATGCGCATCTTTTTGCCCTGTGCGGCACCCTGCTGGCAGTGCCGGTGCCGCTGCTGATGCCCCTGTTGGTCGATGAAGTGCTGCTGGACAGCCCCGGCCGCCTGTTGAGCGGACTGGACGGGCTGCTGCCCGCGGCCTGGCAGACCGGTGTCGGCTATATTCTGGCAGTACTGGTCATCACCCTGCTGCTGCGCAGTCTGTCGCTGGTGTTCAACATCATTCAGGGCCGTCAGTTTGCCCGTGTGGCCAAACACCTGACCTTTCAGATCCGTCGACGGTTGGCTCGCCAGTTGACCAGAACCCCCCTGCGCGCCTTCGAGTCCATCGGAGCCGGCAGCGTCAGTTCGCATTTTGTCACCGATGTGGAGACCCTGGACAAATTCCTGGGGGAAACCCTGAGCCGTTTGCTGATCAGCATATTGAGCGTGATCGGCACGGCCGTGGTGCTACTGCTACTCAACTGGCAGCTCGGGCTCTTTATTCTGCTGCTCAACCCGGTAGTGGTGTATTTTTCCAGCCGGCTGGGGGCCCGGGTCAAGCATCTGAAGCGTAACGAGAACAGCGCCTTCGAGGTGTTTCAGCAGGCGCTGGTGGAAACCCTGGACGGCATTCACGAAATTCGGGCCGCCAACCGGGAACGCCACTATATGCTGCGGGTGATCGACCGGGCCCGCGGAGTACGAGATACCGCCATCGACTATGCCTGGAAGAGTGAAGCCGCCGGTCGCGCCAGTTTTTTACTGTTTCTGTCCGGGGTCGAGCTGTTTCGAGCCACCGGCATGATCATGGTGCTCTATACCGATCTGACCGTGGGCCAGATCTTCGCGGTATTCAGCTATCTGTGGTTCATGATGGGACCGGTGCAGGACTTACTCAACATGCAGTACTCCTTTTATGCCGCCACCGCCGCGCTCAAGCGCATCAACCGCATGCTGGCTCTCGGGGGCGAGCCCGAACATACGGGCCGCACCGACCCCTTCGAGGGCGCTACTACCCTGCCGATTTCGGTGAAGGGGCTCAGCTTTTCCTACAACGGCGAGCGCAAGGTGCTGGATGATGTCAGCCTGCAGATCCGGGCCGGAGAGAAGGTGGCGCTGGTCGGTGCCAGCGGCGGCGGCAAGTCCACCTTTATACAGCTGCTGCTGGGTCTGTATCCGGCCGATGCCGGAGACATCTGCTTTGGCGGCGTCAATAGCCGGGACATCGGATTTCCGACCATTCGTGAACATGTGGCCACTGTGCTGCAGCAACCGGTGCTGTTCAACGATACGGTACGCTCAAACCTGAGTCTGGGTGATATGCATGACGACGAGGCGCTATGGCAGGCATTGCGGGTGGCACAGCTGGACCAGGTGATAGCGGCCATGGAGCTGGGGCTGGACACTCAGGTGGGTCGGCGCGGCGTCAAACTGTCGGGGGGGCAGCAGCAACGACTGGCCATTGCCCGCATGGTGCTTAAAAACCCGGCCATCGTAATCCTGGATGAAGCTACCTCGGCACTGGATACCGAAACCGAGCAAAAACTGCATCAGGCGCTGGCCGGATTTTTGCGGGGCAGGACCACCCTGATAGTGGCGCACCGCTTGAGCTCGGTACGCCAGGCGGATAGAGTGCTGGTATTCGAAGACGGCAAGATCAGCCAGTCGGGCACCCATCACGAGCTGCTGGACCAGCCCGGTTTATATCGCACCCTGTATTATTAGCCAGTGGTGAGGCATGAGAACAGAGGGGTCAATTCAGGCAACGGCCTGAATATCGTCGTCATTACCGGTAGAATGAGCGGCTTCAGACTTGTCCGTCACCTTATCGGCTTTTTTTGCCGGCTTCTTTTTAGGCCCGCTCAACTGCTCCTGATGCTGTGCCAGATACAGGGCCAATGCTTCTCGGTCGGCCTCATTCAGGCTGATCGGGGCATCGGCCAGCAGCTCATCGAGGTGCTCGGCCAGGTCGAGCAGACGATCGTAGGCATCTGCGTCTTTTTTATTGGTAAACGTCATTTTATCGATTCCGTTTCTTACCACCAGGTACTGTATTATGACTGCCATAACTGACTCCTATTCTGTATGTATATACAGTAATATCATGTTATCCCGGTTGCAAGCCGGAATCGTTACCGTCCCCCTGGTCTGTGCAACGATGTTATTCTAGTAACAATGGCTGGATCCGGTCGTTTGCATGGTAATGGACAACTTTTTTGGCCAGTTTCTGGCGAGTAGGCGTATTCTGGCCGATAGTTTAATCGAAGTGCGCCTTTTTTTGGTGCCTTCACACTAGCGCACGGCTCAGTATATGAGCCATTCCCCTAGGCCAGGTACAGGGATTTCGTACCTGGCTTTTTTTGTTTGTTATTTTTGGTTACTTTTTGCCAATAATTACAACGACTTTATTGCAATAACAGCAGGCTCGGAGCCTGGTTGTTGCTCCGGAGGAACCTGCTGCGTTATGTCATCCAGTGCCACCTTACCGCTGATTATCTTGCTGGGCGCCGTGTCTGCCCTCACCCCATTGGCTATCGATATGTACCTGCCGGCCATGCCCGCCATCGCCGACGCACTATCCAGTAACTCCCATCGCGTACAGGCCACCCTTGCCGCCTACACCGGCGGCTTCGCCCTCGGCCAGCTGTTGTTTGGCCCGCTTTCTGACGCCCGCGGACGCCGCCCGGTACTGCTCGGCGGCATGTTGATTTTCATGCTGAGTGCCCTGCTCTGTGCCCTGGCTACCAACGTCGAAAGCCTGACCTGGCTCAGAGCGGCTCAGGGCTTTGCCGGCGCCGCCTCTGCAGTGGTGGTACAGGCGCTGGTGCGCGATTTGTTCGACCGGGAAGACTTCGCTCGCACCATGGCCTATATCACCCTGGTAATGACACTGGCCCCCTTGATAGCCCCTATGCTGGGCGGTCATCTGGCTCACTGGTTTGGCTGGCGTTCCATTTTCTGGGTGCTGGCCGGCGTTACCGCCCTGATAGCCCTGATCTGCAGCTTGCGGCTGCCGGAAACCCTGACACCGGAACGCCGACAACCGTTGCACCTGATGTCGATCCTGCGCAGCTACCTGCGCCTTCTCTGCACTCGTCAGGCCTTAGGCTTCATGCTCTGTGGCGCCTTTTCCTTTGCCGGCATGTTTGCCTTTCTCACCGGCGCCTCTTTTATCTATATCGAACTCTACGGGGTATCTCCCCAGCACGTCGGTTATCTGTTCGGACTCAACGTGCTGAGCCTGATGCTGTTCACCACCCTCAACGGCAAATGGGTGCACCGGCTGGGGTCGAAAACCATGCTGCGACTGGCACTGGGGTTGCAGCTATTGGCCGGACTCCTGATGCCGATCGGGCCCCTGCTGGGTTGGGGGCTCTGGTCGGTGGTGGCACCCATCATGCTCTATGTCGGTGTCATTTCCACCATCGGCAGCAATACCATGGCCAGTCTGCTCAGCAGCCTGCCCAATCTGGCGGGTACCGCCTCATCGCTGGCCGGCACCCTACGCTTTGGCACCGCCGCCCTGGTGGGCGCCGTGGTCTCCGCCCTGCCCGACAGCTCACCGCTGTATATGCTGCTGACCATGAGCGGTTGTGCCCTGATATCAATGCTGGCCTATCGACTGTTGTGCGATCGGGAGTGATAGCTGTCCCATTTAACCCGTCGATCTGTGTGATTGTCATATCAACCCCGAACAAAGGGCCCGCTCTACCGACTCTCTGTGAGTGTCATTATCGCGCTTGCCACCATTGCGCCGACAGCATGATTATGTTCAATATTGACGAAAATAAAACGGGAAGCCTGCGCTTCCCGTTAATCCCGGTTTATTAATCCAGGTTTATTTTGACGGGCCCTTGAGCAGGGCTTCGATGCTGCCTACTGCACCGAGTACGTTGCTGGCTTCGAACGGCAGGAAGATACGATCCCCTTCCTTGCCAATTTCCGGCAGCGTCTTCAGATATTCCAGTCCCAGCAGATAACCTACCACCAGTTGTGGCTCCAGTTTCTCGTTGCCGGCGGCCAATACCTGATCGATGGCCTGACGCTGGCCGTCGGCCATCAGGATGGCAGCCTCTTTTTTACCCTCGGCCACCAGAATGCTGGACCGCTTCTCACCTTCCGCCTTGGCGATGGCCGCTTCCCGTTCGCCACTGGCGCGCAAGACCAGGGCCCGGCGCTCCCGCTCGGCGGCCATCTGCTTGCGCATGGCGTCTTCGACTTCGGTTGGGATCAATATGTCCTGTATCTCCACCCGGGTGACCTTGACGCCCCACTTGTTGCCCGCCTCGTCCATCACCAGCTGCAACTTGTCGTTGATTTCCTGACGGGACTCGAACAGCTTGTCCAGCTCCATCTTGCCCATTTCAGAACGCAAGGAGGTTTTGGCCAGAATTTCGATAGCCTGGATCAGGTTTTCGGTCTGATAAACGGCCCGCTCCGGATCGATGACCTGAAAGTAGAGGGCGCCGTTCACGGTTACGCTGACGTTGTCGGCGGTGATCACCGACTGACCGGGAAAGTCGAGTACCGTCTCGCGTCGGTCGATGCGGGTTTCTTCCTGCACCACGGCGACGTTTTCTCCGCCGATGGCCTGATAACGCCGCACCTTGATAGAGCGAGGCTTGTCAACAAGCGGAATAATCCAGTTCACGCCCGGACTCAGGGTTTTCTGATAACTGCCGAGGCGCTCGATCACCACGGCTTCCGACTGCTGTATGATCATCAGGCCCTTGATGATCAACACCAGGATCAATACCGTAAACACCAGAGCAATTATTAACATCGAATCCATTGAGGTTCCCTCTTAATCTATGATGGCGGTAATGCCATCGAAGCGGCGGATCTGAACCCGATCGCCGACCGTTAACGGAGCGTCCGAGACACTTCGAACCGGAAACAAGTCCCCCTCCAGCTTGAGGCGCAACTCACCGGAAGTCAGCTGTACTATTTCTCCCTGCTGCTGGCGGCTCTCTCCGGCCAGAAAACTGGTTCGCTGCGACGGTGCAAAGCGGCGAAATAATCGCTTGAGCAGCGGCGCCAACAGCGCCGCCGCCAGGGCAAAGGTAAACCACTGCCAGGTGATGCCGACATCCAGCCAGGCGACGACCATGGCAGCCAGCGCCGCCAACCCGAATGCAAAGGCGAAGAAACCGGTGCCCAGTAATTCCAGTAACAATAACAACAAGGCGGCAATCAACCACCAATGCCAGGCAAGCAAGGTATCACCTCCCGAAAAAGACACAATTGAAACTAGAGTTACTATAGAGGACAGGCAGATAGAAAGGAAACGGGAAAACGATGCGAGGAGTCAGGGGAGAGGCGTTAAAGATGAAACACGGCGCCGAGCTTTTGTTTTGATGCTATTTGCAAAGGCATACCGGGGCAGGCCCGGTATGCCAATACTTGGCCTTGGGTGTTTATCTTGAGCCTGGCACTTGATGCTCGGCGCTGTTCTCACCCTTCATCTCGCGATCAACTGCTGACTGGCTTGGCCAGCTTGAACAACTCGAAGAAGTTGGCGGTGGTCTGTTCGGCTACCCGCTCCACCGGCACACCTTTCAGATCGGCGATAAACTCCGCCACGGTACGGGTATAGGCGGGTTCGTTTTCTTCGCCACGAAACGGCACCGGTGCCAGCCAGGGTGAGTCGGTTTCCACCAGCAATCGCTCCAGCGGCAGCGCCTTGACTACCTCGCGCAACGCTTCGGCGCTACGGAAGGTGACGATACCGGAAATCGAGATATAAAAACCCAGCTCGATGGCCGCTTCCGCCATTTCCAGCGATTCGGTAAAGCAGTGCAGCACGCCACCCACCTTGTCGGCCCCGCCCCGACGCAGAATATCCAGGGTATCTTCCTGGGCATGTCGGGTGTGGATCACCAACGGCTTGTTCAGGGCCACCGCCACGGCCACATGTTGCTCGAACGAACGACGCTGCAACTCGGCGGATTCCGGAGCATAGAAATAGTCGAGCCCGGTCTCGCCAATGGCCACCACCCTGGGGTGTGCCGCCAGTTGCAACAACAAGGCCGGATCGCTGGGTTCATCGTCATGGTGCAAGGGGTGCACGCCACAAGAGGCAAATACCTGGGGAAAAGGCGTTATCGCCGCCAGCATGTCAGGAAAGGATGACAGCCCGACGCTGATGCACAGCATGTGATCGACGCCGCGGTTGGCGGCCTTGCGAACGGCGTCGGCCATGTCGCGATGTTTTTTTCCGTATTCGAGCTTGTCCAGATGGCAATGGGAGTCAACCAGCAAAACCGTCTCCTTTGAATCGATCGTGAGGTGTGAAGGGGAAGCCCCTCAGCTTATGTTAATCAGCCAGTCGTTGAGCCACTGGCCCAGTTGCAGACCGGCATTCACCGGTCTGCCGGCACCGGGTTGCAGGATCTGACGCAATTGCAGCAAGCTGGTAAGCGCCTGTCTGAGCTTCTCGGGGCCACGCTGGCTCAAGGCTCGGCACAGGTCCTCGCTGTCAGCCAGGCGTAAACCGGTCGAGGATAATCCCAGTGCCAGCTGCAGCGCATCCTGCAGCAACAGCTGCAGCCAGAGCAGATGCACCGGCTGCTCCAGCAGGCCGCTCTGTACCGAGGTCAGTGTCTGCGGCAGTTGGGCCAGTTGGCCAAACTGCTGTAACAGTTCCCGGCGACGCTTGTCGGTACCGGCGGCAAGATAATCTCGGGTACCGAGCGGCGAGCCCTGGTTGACATTCAGAGCCGCCAGATTTGACTCCAGCCCCAGCCCGGACAACCAGCGCAAGACCACATCAGATTCGGGTACCGGTAACAGCCACTGTTGGCAGCGACTGCGAATGGTCGGCAGCAACCGTTCGGGATGAGCGCTGGTCAGCAAGAGCGTCGCTTCCCCCGCCGGCTCTTCCAGGGTTTTCAGCAGCGCATTGGCGGCGGCTTCGGTCATCTTGTCCGCCTGCTCGATGATAGCGACCTTGCCGTGGCCCAGGCGAGCACTTTCACTCAATACCTGAGTCAGCTGACGGATGGCATCCACTCCTATGCTGCGCTGCTGCTGGCCGCCGATCACATGCAGATCCGGATGATTACCGGCCTTAATCAGCTGACAGGAATGGCAATGTATGCAGGCGACACCTTGTTTGTTATCTGCAACATTTGTATGTTGGCATAATAAAGCCTGCGCCAATGCTGCCGCCAACGCCCGCTTGCCGATGCCCTCCACCCCTTTCAGCAAGAGCGCATGGCCCAGCTGTTGCTGGCGTATCAAGGCAGTCAACTGCTGCTCTTGCCCGCTTAGCCAGGGATACACAGGCGGCGCTCCAGACAGGCCAATACCGCAGCTTTTACGTCTGCTTCATTGCGGCTGGCATCAATCAGCTCGCAACGGGGACTATCCTGTGCCAGCACCAGGTAACGGGACCGGGTTCGTTCAAAAAAGCCGAGCTGCTCCTGCTCGATGCGATCGAGTTCGCCCCTCACCCGAGCCCGATCCAGCCCCTGAGCCGGATTGATGTCCAGATACAAAATAAGGTCGGGTGCAAAGTCGCCCAACACCGCCTGCTTTATCTGCGTGATCAGCCGGGCATCGATGCCCCGGCCGCCGCCCTGATAGGCCTGGGAAGACCAGTCATGCCGGTCTCCCACCACCCAGGTGCCGGCCGCCAATGCCGGCTGAATACGGTTTTTGACCAGTTGAACCCGGGCCGCATACATCAGCAGCAGCTCGGCCTCCATGGTCAGCGGCTCTTCGTGTACCTCTTTCACCAGGGTGCGCATCTTTTCGGCCAGCGGCGTGCCGCCCGGCTCACGGGTACTCATCACCGACAGTCCACGGGATTCGAGCCAGGCCACCACATGGCGCTGCACCGTACTCTTGCCGGCCCCCTCGAGTCCTTCAATCACGATAAACTGGCTCATGTGTTACCTTTTCAGAATATAACGACGAACCGCGTTATTGTGTTCGCGCAGTGTCTTGGAAAAATAATGTCGTCCCTCGCCCATGGCCACAAAATAATAGTATTTGCTGTGCTCCGGTTGCAGGGTAGCCATGATGGCTTCCTTGCTCGGCATGGCGATGGGCGTCGGCGGCAGGCCATCAATCATGTAGGTGTTATAAGGCGTATGGGTCTGCAGATCCCGCTTGCGGATGTTACCGTCATAATCTTCTCCGATGCCATAGATGACGGTAGGATCGGTCTGCAATCGCATGCCCCGCCGCAGCCGATTGATAAAGACAGAGGCAATCAGCGGTCGTTCTTCGGCAATGCCGGTTTCTTTTTCGATAATGGAGGCGAGGATCAGCGCCTCATAAGGCGTCTCGATGGGCAGGCCGGGTTCCCGCTCGGCCCAGGCGTCAGCCAGAAAACGCTCCATCTCGTCATGGGCCCGCTGCAGTATGGAAATATCGGTATCACCCGGGGTATAGCTGTAGGTTTCGGGCAATAACAGGCCTTCCAGCTTGTTCTGCTCCACCCCCAACCGTTCGGCGAGTTCGCCGTCGTCCACATCGGTCAGTTTTACCTCCAGGTATTCCGCCCCCGCCAGACGTTGCAGCCAGTCGCTCAAACGCAGTCCTTCCACCAGGGTGATCTGCAGCCGGTAAACATCGCCGTTTACTATGGTCATCAGCGCATCGCGCAGTCGGGTACCCGGCTCGAATTTATAGGTGCCCTGGCGCACCGCCGCCAGCTCGGGATGAAATCGCAACCACAGCCGACGATACAACTCGGGTACCGGCTTCGCACTCAGGCGATTGATCAGCCTGAAACTGGTCTCCCCCCGAGCCACCACAAACAAGGGTTCATCGGTGGAGGCGATCGTCATCCGCTCCAGTTGTTGCCATTGCTGGTATCCATACAGACCTAACCCACCCAGTCCCAGCGCCACTGTCAGCGACAAGCGCATCAGCCATTTACTCAGTTTCTTCATAAGCCTGCTGTAATTCCTTCACCATGATAAAGTCGGATGAAAAATGTCGTTCGCCAATCGCCGTGACCGGCACTACGCCCATCAGGGCATTGGTCAGCCAGACTTCGTCGGCCGTCAGCAGCCGGGACAAGCTGGCATCAGCCAGCGTCAGTCGTTCCCCCAGATGATCCAGACACCAGGCGCGCAAGGTACCGCAAACGCCGCCCATCGACAAATCCGGTGTATACATCCGTTCGCCTTCGCGCCAGAACAGGTTGGCAGTCACCGCCTCCATCACCCTGCCACCGGCATCGAGCACCACCGCCTCCGGCCAGCCCTTCGCCTCCAGCTCGGCTTTGAGCATCACCTGCTCCAGCCGATTCACCGTTTTCAGGCCCGCCAGCAAGGGGCTCTGTCCAAGGCGGCCGGCACAGACGCCGATGCCGATACCCTGCTGCCGCCATCGATAATAATGCGCAGGAAAAGGCGAGCGGTTCAGCATCACAATCGTCTCGCCACAGCCGGCGATACCGTAGCCACGAGCGCCGGGACCACGAACCAGGGTGATGCGCAACACCTGATCGCCGTCATTCGTCGCCGCCAACGCCGCTGCATACAGCGCGTTCCAGTCCGGCATCGGCATCTGTAGTCGGGTACAGGCCGCCATCAATCGAGCCTGATGATAGTGCCAGTGGAATAGCCGGCCTGCCCTGGCGTGCAGGGTACTGAAATGCGCATCGCCCAGTTGCCAGGCCCGGCTCAGGGCCAACAGAGGATCCGTGTCTGCAATAATGGAGTCTGTGAAAATAGTCTGCATGATCACCCAATAAAAAAGCCCGGCGCTAAGGCCGGGCTCGCGATTGGCCAAAAGGCCATTATATGCGTTTGAAAATCAATGAGCCATTGGTGCCGCCAAAACCGAAAGAATTGGACAGGGCATACTCGAATTGACCTTTCTTGGCCTGGTGAGGCACCAGATCCAGATCGCACTCGTCATCCGGGTTATCCAGATTGATGGTGGGGGGCGCAATCTGATCACGCAACGCCAGCACGCTGAAAATGGCTTCCACTGCACCGGCAGCACCCAGCAGGTGACCGGTCATCGATTTGGTCGAGCTGATCATCAACTGATTGGCATGCTCGCCAAATACCATTTTCATGCCACGCAGCTCGGCCACATCACCCAGAGGGGTGGAAGTACCGTGCGCGTTGACATAACCGATAAGCTCGGGGGCGATATCCGCATCCTTGATGGCATTGGCCATCGCCTTGGCAGCGCCGCTACCGTCGGCGGGCGGTGCCGTCATGTGATGGGCGTCGCCACTCATGCCAAAACCAACCAGCTCGGCATAGATGGTAGCGCCACGCGCCTTGGCGTGCTCATACTCTTCCAGCATCATGACGCCGGCACCATCACCCAGCACGAAACCGTCGCGCTCTTTGTCCCAGGGACGACTCGCTTTTTGCGGTTCGTCGTTGCGGGTAGAAAGAGCCCGGGCCGCGGCAAAGCCACCCATACCCATGGTGGTAGAGGCTTTCTCGGTGCCGCCCGCCAGCATGGCATCGGCGTCACCGTAGGCAATCATGCGTGCGGCCAGGCCAATGCTGTGAGTACCTGTGGTACAGGCGGTGGTCGCCGCAATATTGGGGCCACGAAGGCCTTTCATGATCGACAAATGACCGGACACCATGTTGATGATGGTAGACGGTACAAAAAATGGGCTGAGCTTGCGAGGACCACTGGCCATCAGGTTGGTATGGTTCTGCTCGATAAGACCCAGACCACCGATTCCGGAGCCAATGGATACACCAACGCGATCGGCGTTTGCTTCGGTGATATCAAGGCCAGAATCGGCCATGGCCTGCAAACCGGCCGCCACGCCGTACTGGATAAACAAATCCATCTTACGGGCTTCTTTCTTGGCGATACCATGAGCTTCGGGATCGAAGTCCTTGACCAGGCCTGCGAATTTGGTGCTGTAATCGGTAGTATCAAAGTGCTCGATGTTGCTGATGCCGCTTTGGCCTGCCAACAGGGCCTGCCAGCTGGCATCGACCGAGTTACCGACAGGAGAGAGCATACCGAGGCCAGTCACCACGACTCTGCGTTTGGACACAGGTGCGTCTCCGAATGGGGGTTAAAACGGGGAAAGAACCGAAGTGGCGACGGCCACTTCGGTACAGGTTTATTATTCCTGGTTAGCGTTGATGTAATCAACTGCCGCTTTAACGGTAGTGATTTTTTCAGCTTCTTCATCAGGAATTTCGGTGTCGAATTCTTCTTCCAGAGCCATTACCAGCTCAACGGTGTCCAGGGAGTCGGCGCCCAGATCATCAACGAAAGAGGCTTCAGATTTAACTTCTTCTTCTTTAACACCCAGTTGCTCGATGATGATTTTCTTTACGCGTTCTTCGATGTTGCTCATGACCAGTATTATCCTTTAGAAATACGCAAGTGCGTGTCGTTGCGGTAGTGTATTAAATTAACCGTAGTTTGCAAGACTATTTGAGTCTGGTCAAACCAGAAAAACTGCTTAATATGTCGCAATTTTCGTCAAACAGCCTCTAACTGCGGAGATTTTCATCACACCATGTACATGCCGCCATTTACGTGCAGCGTTTCACCTGTGATATAACCGGCCTCATCCGAAGCCAAGAAGGCCACGGCAGAGGCAATTTCTTTCGGGTCGCCCAAACGTTGTGTCGGAACTTGTGACAAGATAGCGGCCCTTTGCTCTTCATTCAATGTGCGCGTCATGTCGGTTTCGATAAATCCGGGCGCCACCACATTGACGGTAATGCCACGCGACGCCACTTCACGACCCAGTGACTTGCTAAAACCGATGAGTCCGGCCTTGGCAGCCGCATAGTTGGCCTGACCGGCATTACCCATGGTGCCCACGACGGAGCCGATGGTCACGATACGGCCTTGACGTTTCTTCATCATGGCGCGCAGCACCGCCTTGGACAGGCGGAATACCGAGGTCAGATTGGTATCCAGAATATCCTGCCACTCGTCGTCTTTCATCCGCATCATCAGGTTATCGCGCGTGATGCCGGCATTGTTGACCAGCACATCGATGTCGCCATAACGCTGTTTGATGGTATCAATCAACTGATTCATGGACTCGACATCGGTCACGTTCAGCACCAGACCCGCGCCCTTGTCGCCCAGATAAGCGCTGATCGCCTCGGCACCCTTCTCACTGGTGGCGGTACCGATAACGGTCGCGCCACGGCTGGCGAACAGCTCGGCGGTTGCCCGGCCGATACCCCGGCTGGCGCCGGTGACCAATACCACTTTACCGGAAAAACTCATAATGACTCCTTCGATTGTGCAAAGGGCTGGCAGAGTGAAGCACGCCGACACGCCATAACCCCATCCCTGGGGCTCGGACGTGCCGTCCCTGGCATGCCACGGTCGGCTTAGCTGTCACTCTGCCATCCCTTATCAATTCTGCGTTGTATAGTTAAGCCGGTACGGCGGCCAGTGCCTGCTGCAGGGCGGCGTCGTCGTTCACCGCCAGACCTTCAACCCGCTTGTCGATACGCTTGGCCAGACCGGACAATACCTTGCCCGGGCCCATTTCCAGCGCCAGGGTCACACCCTGCCCGACCATGGCTTCCACGGTTTCGGTCCAGCGTACCGGACTGTACAACTGGCGCACCAGGGCGTCCTTGATAGCGGCCGCCGAGGTTTCCATCTTGACGTCCACGTTGTTGATCACCGGTACTTCCGGCTCGTTGAACGTCATCTCGGCCAGAGTCTGCTCCAGCTGCTCGGCGGCAGTTCGCATCAGCGCACAGTGTGAAGGCACGCTGACCGGCAGCGGAAGGGCACGTTTGGCGCCGCTTTCCTTCATCAGCACATTGGCCCGCTCTACCGCCGCCTTATTACCGGCGATCACCACCTGGCCGGGTGAATTGAAATTCACCGCCGACACCACTTCGCCCTCTTCCGCCTTGGCGCAGTTGGCGATAATAGTGTCGTTGTCCAGGCCGATGATGGCGGACATGGCGCCGGTGCCTTCGGGCACGGCTTCCTGCATCAGCTGACCTCGTAATTCGACCAGCTTGACACCGTCGGTCAGGCTCAGTACACCGGCACAAACCAGCGCCGAGTATTCGCCCAGGCTGTGGCCGGCCATCACGGCAGGCTGGGCACCGCCCTGCTGTTGCCACAGGCGCCACAGGGCGACCGAGGCGGTCAGCAAGGCAGGCTGGGTACGCCAGGTCTTGTTCAGCTCTTCGGCCGGACCATTCAGTACCAGCTCGGCCACATCGTAACCCAGGGCGTCGGATGCCTCGGCAAAGGTCTGCTTCACGATATCATGCTCGGCCAGCACACCCGCAAGCATGCCCACCGCCTGAGATCCCTGTCCGGGAAAGGTAATGGCAAATGTCATTGTCTGTCCTTCTTTGAAAACGAATCCGTTTTTAAAAACAAGCCGGTCGTTAGAAGCGCACCAGGGCCGAGCCCCAGGCGAAACCGCCACCGAAGGCCTCAAGCAGTACCAGATGGCCCCGCTGAATGCGGCCATCTCGTACGCCCTCGTCGAGGGCGATGGGCACGCTGGCCGCTGAGGTATTACCATGCTTGTCCAGTGTGAGGATCACCCGCTCAATCGGCATATTCAGCTTTCGGGCGGTGGCATTGATAATACGATAATTTGCCTGATGCGGTACCAGCCAGTCCAGCTCGGACTTGTCTATCCCGTTGGCTGCCAGGGTCTGGGTCACGATTTCACTCAGGCGCGACACCGCAACCTTGAAGACTTCGTTCCCCTTCATGCTCATGTAGGCATCCATCTCGCTGCCGCTTACGCCGCGCTGACGCTGGGGCAGCTTGAGCAGTTCCCCGTAACGGCCGTCCGCATGCAGATGCGTAGACAGAATACCCGGCTCTTCGCTTGCGCCCAGTACCACGGCACCGGCACCATCGCCGAAGAGGATAATAGTGGATCTGTCACCCGGCTCGCACATGCGCGACAGGGCATCGGCCCCAATCACCAATACGTGGCGGGCCTGGCCGTTGCGGATAAACTGGTCGGCCACGCTCAGGGCGTAGCTGAAACCGGCGCAGGCGGCGGCGATATCGAACGCCGGAATGCCAGGCACCTCCAGCATGGCCTGCACTTCACAGGCGGCGGCCGGAAAGGCATTATCGCCGCTGGTGGTGGCCAGTACTATCATGTCCAGCTGGTGCGCGCCGATGCCGGCGGCTTCCAGGGCGCGCAAGGCGGCGCCATAAGACATGGTGGCGACGGTTTCTTCCACCCCGGCGATGCGACGTTCCCGGATTCCGGTACGTTCGACGATCCAGTCATTGCTGGTTTCTACCATTTGTTCCAGGTCGGCATTGGTACGTACCGCTTCTGGCAGGTAGCTGCCAGTTCCCAATATTCTACTGTTCATAGGCGTTATCTTGCGTGACTGTCCCGTAGGGCAGTATCAAAACGATGCGCGATACTCGCGGGCAGGTCATGTTCAATTTCGGAAACGGCCTGCAAGATCGCATTTAAGAAGGCAGGTGAGCCGGCACTCCCGTGGCTCTTGACCACACTGGCGCGCAATCCTATCAGACTCGCGCCGTTATACTGGTCGGGGTTCAGATGGGAAAGCCGCTTTTTTAACCAAAAAGTCAATATTTTGCTTAAAAAACCGCGCTGTTGCCGCTGGCCGAGTAACAGCCGCGCTACCCCTTCGCTGGTTTTCAAGGCGACGTTGCCGACAAAACCATCGCATACGATAACATCGACGCGACCAGAAAACAGCTCATCCCCTTCCACATAACCGGCATAGTGCACCCCTTCTACCTGCTGCAAACGCTGCGCCGCCTCGCGAACCGACTCGTTGCCCTTGTTGGCTTCTACACCGACATTCAGCAGGCCGATACGGGGCTGGCTGATACCCAGGGTATGTCGTGCCGCCTGCTCTCCCATCAGGGCAAACTGCACCAGTTGTCCGGCTCCGCAGCAGAGGTTGGCCCCCACGTCCAGCAGCAGCGCATAGCCGCCGCCGGCCTGTGGCATCCGGGTGATCAGGGCGGGTCTGTCCACACCGGGCAAGGTATTGAGCGTTTTCATCGCCATCGCCATCAGGGCACCGGTATTACCGGCGCTGACACAGGCATGTGCCCGCCCTGATGCCAGGGCATCAAGCGCGTTGCGCATAGAGGAGTCGGTCAGATGACGCAGGGCATAAGCGGCTTTATGTCCATTTTCCACCTGCTGGCTGCAAAACCGCACTTCCACCCGGGGATGAGTATCCAGTTGAAAGCGGCGTAACCAGGAAGAAAAGTCGGCCTCAAGGCCAAACAAAACCAGATTGAGATCAGGCAGAAGCGACAGTGCCTGCGCGGCGGCAGGCACTGTAACAGAAGGGCCATGATCGCCCCCCATCATATCTAACGCAACGGTCAGCTGCGGCAAAAGGCAAGCCTTACTTGGCGATTACCTTTTTACCACGGTAGAAACCGTCGGCAGTCACATGGTGACGGCGATGCAGTTCACCGGTGGTTTGATCCACAGACAGTGAAGCAGTGCTCAATGCATCGTGTGAGCGACGCTGACCACGACGAGAACGAGATACTTTACTTTTTTGTACGGCCATTTGACCTCACTCCTAAATCAGTTACTTACGTTTTAATTCTTCCAGAACAGCAAAAGGATTCGGACGCTCTTCGGCGGTAGGGATCTCACCAAAGCTTTGATCAAATTTACCTTCGGAGCACTGCTCATTTTCATGAGTCGGTATCTGCGGTAAACCGAGAATGAGTTCATCCTCGATGATTTCAGCCAGGTTGATTTCGCCAATGTCATCCACTTCAATAGTGTCGTAGTCTTCCGGCAACTCCGGCGCCTCTGCGTTTGCACGTAGCGGCGTGTATGTAAATTCGGATTCTATAGTGGTATCAAACAGCTCATTACATCTTTGGCACTGGAGCGACACCTGAACTCGGGCCTGGCCCGACATCACGCGCAGCCCCTGGGCATCTGTACCAAATTTCAGAGACACGTCGATATCACCATGGATACCTTGGGTTGAATCCTGCAGTCTGGGCATCAGAACTGCGCCAAACACGCCTTGATATTCAAGACGACTTTGCGCGCAGCGAGCGGGATCAACCTTAATGGGCAACTTTACCTTTTCCATAAGGCGCGCATATTATAGTGACAGGTCACCGGAGTCAAAGAGAAAAGCAGTCTGTAGAAGAATAACCGGCAAGCACCCGAGTCTCAGGCCGTGACGGCACTTCCTGCTACGACTACAATGACGACGCTCTTATTTCTTTTGTTTAAACAGACTCAGGTACCCAATGGCCAGAATCATCCTCGCCTCCTCTTCTCCCTACCGCCAGCAACTGCTGCACAAGCTGGGATTGGACTTTAAAAGCTGTAGCCCAAACATCGACGAAACGCCCCGCCCCGACGAACCGGCCATCGCCCTGGCGCAGCGGCTGGCCGAGCAAAAGGCCCGTGCCGTGGTGGGCCTGTACCCTCATGGACTCATCATCGGTTCGGATCAGGTGTGTGTCAATCAAGGGCAGATTCTGGGCAAACCCGGTACCCGGACACGGGCCAGGGCACAGCTACTGGCTGCCAGCGGGCAATGCATCACCTTCTATACCGGCCTGGCGGTACTCGATGCGGCAAGCGATCGCCTGCATTCGACGGTAGAGCCGTTTTCGGTGATATTCCGCCCCTTGAGCGAGGCACAGGTTGACCGTTATCTGGATCGGGAGCCCGCCCTGGACTGTGCCGGCGCCTTCAAATGCGAAGGGCTCGGCATCAGCCTGTTCGAACGCATGGAGGGGCGGGATCCCAACAGCCTGGTAGGATTACCGCTCATCGCCCTGGTGGAGCTACTGAGCCGTTTTGGAGTAGATGTGCTTTGATGTTCAGGGTGAGGAAAACACGGTTATTTAACCATTGTCACTCCCGCGAAGGCGGGAGTGACAAACAGGGGGCTTTCCGCTTCACCCCTCACGGCTTTTCAAAGCCAGCCGGGAAGCTGGCGGATATCATCGATCAGGGCCAGTGGAGCATGTTGGCATAACTTAATGCCGTCGTGTACACCATAGGTCACGCCGATGCGATCCATACCTATGGCTTCGGCCATCGCCAGATCGTAGCTCGAATCCCCGACCATCACCGCCTCGGCCGGACTGAGCTTCAGCTCGTCCAGAATTTGCTCCAGCATCAAGGGGTGAGGCTTGGACTGGGCCTGATCCGCCCCACGCAGGGCGTGAAAATACGCCCCGAGTCCGGTTTCTGCCAGTACCCGGTCCAACCCTACCCGCTGTTTGCCGGTGGCCACCGCCAGCCGATAACCGGCATCATGCAACCCCTTGATGGTGTCCGCCGCACCCGCAAACAAGGGGGACGGCGTCTCGTCCAGCTCGAGATAATGACGACGGTACGCCGCAAACATCGCCGTTTCATCGGTGGCCGTCAACGACCCGAACAACAGCGGAAAGGCCTTGTGCAGGCTGAGCCCGATAATATTGCGCACCGCCGCCGCCGTGGGCACGGTCAGGGCACAATCCAGAGCCGCCGCCTGCATACTGGACACAATACGCGCCACCGAGTCCATCAGGGTGCCGTCCCAGTCGAAGATAACCAGCTGATACTTCATGATTGCGCCATCCGGGTCAGCAGTTTTTTCAGCGCCGGCTCAAGGGGAGCTTCCAGTACCATGCTCTCTTCACGTCCCGGGTGGAAAAAACGAATGCGGCAGGCATGCAAAAACAGTCGCTTCAACCCCATTCCAGTCATTTTATCATCAAACAACTGGTCGCCGTACTTGTTGTCGCCGGCAATCGGATGGCCCGCATGCAGAGTATGGACCCGGATTTGGTGGGTTCGACCGGTGACCGGGCTACATTCCACCAGGGTGGCCCCGGTGAATTTCTGGATGATGCGAAACCGGGTTTCCGACGGCTTACCTTCCTTATCTACCCGCACCACTCGCTCGCCCGATGCCAGCTCGTTCTTTTTCAACGGCGCCTTCACCACCTTCTGGTGCGGCTGCCACTGGCCTCGTACCAGTGCCAGATAATGCTTGTCCATGGTTTTTTCACGCAGCTGCTCGTGCAGGCTACGCAACATGCTGCGCTTCTTGGCCACCAGCAGAATGCCGGAGGTGTCCCGGTCCAGCCGGTGCACCAGCTCCAGAAAACGCGCCTCGGGGCGTAACGCCCGCAAGCCTTCAATCACACCAAAACTCAGGCCGCTACCGCCATGTACCGCTATGCCCGAAGGCTTGTTCAGTACGATGAGTGCATCATCTTCATAGAGGATGGCCGTGTCGAGCGACTGTACCTGGTTCAGCTTGGCCGAGGGCAGCGTATTTTCACGCTCTGCCACTCGCACCGGCGGCACCCGGATCACATCACCGACCAGCAGTTTATATTCCGGTTTGATGCGTTTTTTGTTAACCCTTACCTCGCCTTTGCGTAAAATTCGATAAATCAGGCTTTTGGGAACGCCTTTAAGCTGAGTCCGTAAATAATTGTCGATGCGCTGCCCTTCATGCTCAGCCTCTATGGTGAGCAGCCGCACGCTGTGTTGTTCTTGTTTCATGGCCGTTATTCTAACACCAGCCTGTGTCCTTTGGCTGCAAAAAAGGCGTCTTGCTAAGGTTGTAGTTAAAGTGTGATAATAACTCCGTTTTTCGTGCTTTCCGGGATCGGAGGGCACACCCTGAATACCCCTGGTTTTCCGTTTTATTCGCGACCTTAGGGCTCCCCCCTTGACGTGAAAGACACCTGAATATGCGCCTCATGCGTACCCAGCCGGGAGGCTGTAACCATTACGCTCACAGACTCGAGGCCGGTGTCAGTCGGAATAACACGGTGTACCCGGGGATACCAACACTGTCGAAACAGTAAAAACTTTATAAAAGAGTCTTCAATGAAAAGAATGCTAATCAACGCAACCCAGGAAGAAGAGTTGCGTGTAGCCCTGGTGGATGGGCAAAAACTATACGACCTGGATATCGAAAGCCCCGGTCACGAACAAAAGAAAGCCAACATCTATAAAGGCAAAATCACCCGGGTTGAACCCAGCCTGGAAGCCGCCTTCGTCGACTACGGCGCCGACCGTCACGGTTTTCTGCCCCTCAAGGAAATCGCCCGCAACTACTTTCCCGCCGGTTATAGCTATCAGGGTCGCCCCAATATCAAGGAAGTGGTCAAGGAAGGTCAGGAAGTTATCGTTCAAATCGATAAAGAAGAGCGTGGTAACAAAGGTGCCGCCCTCACCACCTTTATCAGCCTGGCCGGCTCCTATCTGGTACTGATGCCCAATAATCCTCGCGCCGGTGGTATCTCCCGCCGTATCGAGGGTGACGAGCGTACCGAGCTCAAGGAAGCCCTGGCGCACCTCAAGCTGCCCGACGGCATGGGTCTTATCGTACGTACCGCCGGTGTCGGCAAATCCGGCGAAGAGCTGGAGTGGGATCTGCACGTACTGCAGACTCACTGGTCCGCCATTCAGGAAGCTGCAGAAGGTGGTAGCGCCCCTTTCCTGATCCATCAGGAAAGCAACGTCATCGTGCGCGCCATCCGTGACTACCTGCGTCGTGATATCGGCGAAATCCTGATTGACAACCCGGTGATTTTTGAACGCGCCAAGCAACATATAGAGCTGGTTCGCCCCGACTTCGTCAACCGGGTCAAGCTGTACGAGGGCGACGTGCCCATGTTCAGCCACTACCAGATCGAAAGCCAGATCGAATCGGCCTTTCAGCGGGAAGTGCGTCTGCCCTCCGGCGGCAGCATCGTTATCGATCCGACCGAAGCACTGACCAGCATCGACATCAACTCCTCTCGCGCCACCAAGGGCGGCGATATCGAGGAAACCGCACTGCAGACCAACCTGGAAGCGGCGGAAGAAATCGCCCGTCAGCTGCGTCTGCGTGACCTGGGTGGCCTGGTGGTGATCGACTTCATCGACATGACACCGGTGCGCCACCAGCGCGAGGTGGAAAACCGCCTGCGCGATGCGGTACGCCAGGACAGAGCCCGCATCCAGCTGGGCCGCATCTCCCGTTTCGGTCTGCTGGAAATGTCTCGTCAACGCCTGCGTCCTTCCCTCGGCGAGTCCAGCACCCATGTGTGCCCCCGCTGTCTGGGCCAGGGCACCATCCGCGACAACGAATCGCTGGCACTGGCCATACTACGCCTGATTGAAGAAGAAGCGCTGAAAGACAACACCGGGCAAATTCATGCCCAGGTGCCGGTCGACGTGGCCGCCTATCTGCTCAACGAAAAACGCAAGTCCATTGCCGGGCTGGAAAATCGCTACAAGGTAGAGATTTACATCATCCCCAACGAACAGCTGGAAACGCCACACTTCGACGTGGCCCGGGTTCGCAGCGGTGATGAAGATAATGTCTCCAGCTTTGCGCTGAAAACCACCGTCGAAAAGCCGACCTACAGCCCCCGTCAGGGTCAGGCTGCAGCCAGGAGCGAACAACCGGCGCTGCAGGGTTTTACCGCTCCGGCTCAGGCCCCTGCCCCTGCCGCGGTTGCGACTAAAACCGAAGCCGCCGCTCCCGTTGCCGTTTCCGCCGAACCCGGCATCCTGAGCCGCATGTTCTGCGCCCTGGCCAACTGGTTCAAGGGTTCTGCCGAGCCTCAGCAGGCAGCGGCGCCGACGCCGGTCGACAAGCCGACCCGCCAGGCACGCAACAACGATCGCAACCAGGATCGCAATAACGAGCGCCGTGAACGTGGTGAGCGCCGCAATACACGTAACAACCGCAGACCGCGGGATGAAGACCGCAGCAACAAGGCCGCCCCGGCCGCTGCCGACACCCAGTCACAACCTCAGAGCGAGACCAAAACCGACAGACCGCGTCGTGAACGTCGTAAACCGCGCCGCGAGCCGCAGCAACAGCAGCAGCAGAAAGAGACCGCCGCCGTCGAGCTGGTGCCAACCCCGGCACCACAGCCGCAGCAACAATCGCAGCAACAACAGCCTCAGCAGCAACCGGCTCTGGAAAGCGAGCAGAAAGAGCAGGCCATCGCCGAGCGCCGTCAGCGTCGCAAGATGCGTAAACAGGTGCGTATTGGCAGCGAAGCCCGCCCGGCTGATGCCACCACCGAACAGGCAGAACGCCAGCCCAAGGCCCCGACCGCCGCAGTAAAGGCCACCGAAGGTACCGAAAAGCAGGCCTCTCATCATCAGCGTGGTGGCACCATGCCCAAGCGCAAACGCATCAATGAAGACAGTCGTCGTCAGCGTCGCCAGGACAGCATCGCGGCCTTGATCGCCGCTCAGGGTGAAGAAAAGTGGGTTGCCCCCGAAACGGCTGATATTGAAGCCGCCCCGGCCAAAGTTGAAGCCCGTCCTGTGGTAGCCGAACAGACCCCCGCCGCGCCGCAGCAGCAAGCATCCAAGGTCGAAGCCGAAGCGCCCAAGCCTGCAGCCGAAGCGCCCAAGCCTGCAGCCGAAGCGCCCAAGCCTGCAGCCGAAGCGCCCGAGGCCGAAGCCGTAGCGCCCAAGGCCGAAGCCGTAGCGCCCGAGGCCACAGCCGAAACGCCCGAGGTCGAAGCCGAAGCGCCCAAGCCTGCAGCCGTAGCGCCCGAAGCCGTAGCGCCCGAAGCCGAAGCGCCCAAGGCCGCAGCCAAAGCGCCCAAGGCCGAAGCCAAAGCGCCCAAGACCGAAGCCAAAGCGCCCAAGGCCGAAGCCAAAGCGCCCAAGGCCGAAGCCGAAGCGCCCAAGGCCGCAGCCGAAGCGCCCAAGGCCAAAGCCGAAGCGCCCAAGGTCGCCGCTGCCTCCGGCCTTTACTCGCGTGCACGCCAGGCGTCAGCCCCCATGGTCAAACCGACGGTAGTGGAACAGCCGGATTACGTTAAGCCGGAATATCCGCCGCTGCAGCGTCAGGCCATTGCCACCAGCGGCCGTAAGGCCGGTAGTGTCGCCGCACGCAACACCGCCTCGGCACCCATGACCAAACCGGAGTAACCTGACTCCACTAAAAAGGCTCCTTCGGGAGCCTTTTTATTTGCCTGCTGTTTCTGTTATCAAGACTTCTTTAACTGCGCCAGCAAACCCTCACAAGCCGATTCAATCAAATCCAATACTCGTTCAAAACCCTGCTCGCCACCATAATAGGGATCCGGCACTTCCTGCTCCGGTACGTCCGCATAGCTCAGCAACAGCCTGAGCTTGTGTTGATGCTCGGACGGACAACGAGCCTGCAGATCAGCCAAATTACTGCGATCAGCCACCAAAACAAGATCAAAGTGAACAAAGTCCTCGGCCGTCACCTCTCGGGCACTGATACCACTGAAGTCATAGCCCCTGCTCTCGCCCGCCGCACGAGCCCGACTGTCAGGTGCCGCCCCGCTGTGGTAACCGAGGGTGCCCGCGGAGTCGATGTCGACGGCAACACCATCCCGGGCCGCCAACTGACGTAACACCGCCTCGGCGGTTGGCGAGCGACAGATGTTGCCCATGCAGACCATCAACACGCTAGGTTGGTTTTTATTGCTCACTGGATGCTCCCTTGATTCAGACATGTTGGACCCGGTTCTATCATTACGCACAACTATCTTTCAAGGGGCTATCAAACATTCTGAGCAAGTGACAGATTAAACACAACCATACGGCGAGACGATCGCTGGCGAGATTCACAAAAGAAAGGACGGTGAAAGGAAGACATCAGGCAGAAGGCGTAAATAAACCATCGCTTTAAGCCAGACAGAGGCCCACGGGGACGTGAGCGCAGAGCAAAGCGATGGCAGTTGTCGGTTACAGACCCAGTTTATCGAGCAGGCCCGGCAGTTTATCGCCCAGTTTGTCGCCCAGCTTTTCGTTAAGCTTGCGCTTGACCCGCTCGGCTTCCTTGTCGGCCTTGTCGCGCAGATAGAGATCGAATATCTGCTGCAGATCCAGGCTGTATTTCGGATCCTGGTAGCTGCCGCCGATGCGCACCGGCAGTACTATGTTCTTGAGCTCGCTCAACTCTTCACCGTCCTGGCCCTTGAGGCTGCCAACAATGGCAGTGTTGAACAATACATCGAGCGACTCCTCGAGCAGGTTGGTTTCCCCCTCGCCATTGATGCGCAACAAGGGCGACGCCATGTGCAGATTATCGGTGCTCACCTTGCCTTTGGCGATGGCAAAATCCGCCGTCAGGGCGCTGAAGTCGGTTTTTTCGACCGCGTCTTCTGCCGGCAGCGGCAGTCCCTTCACCCTGGCGTGTGCCCGACGGATCAGCGCCGCTATATTCACCCCGTTCAGGGCGCCGTCGGCCACCGTCAGTGCGGTACTCCCCTTTACGCTGCGCTTGATGGCATCGGCGGTCAGGCCGGTACCACTCAGGTCAAAAGACAGGTCTGCCCGCCCCTCCAGATAGTCGATGCCCGCCGCCGCGCTCAATAGATCACGGGCATTGACCCCGCTCAGCGTCTTCTGCACCCGAAAACGAGCCGGCTGTGCATTGACGTCCAGCTCACCGCTGGCCTCAATCTTGCCTTCGTACAATTGCGCCTGTATCTGGTTCAGCTTCACCTTGCCCTGATCGATCTTGACCTTGATGGTGAGCTGTTCCAGTTCAATCCCCTGCGCCAGCACCTTGTCGGCGGCCAGCCGGCCTTCGACCTTGATGCCCTTGAGTGCAGACAAATCCGGCTCGCTGGCAGCAATGGAAGAAGGCAGCGTAGGTGCCGGAGCCGCTGCGCTGGCTACCGCCTGATCGACGGCAGAGGCCGGCGTGGTTCGCCATTCGGCCTGCAGTGCATCCACATCCAACAGCGGCGTGTTCAGATTGAAGC
Source organism: Oceanisphaera submarina (assembly GCF_046521305.1). Taxonomy (NCBI): domain Bacteria; kingdom Pseudomonadati; phylum Pseudomonadota; class Gammaproteobacteria; order Aeromonadales; family Aeromonadaceae; genus Oceanisphaera; species Oceanisphaera submarina. The sequence goes on from NZ_JBKGFN010000007.1 coordinate 36,993, forward strand.
CCAGCTCGGGAGTCGAGATATGGCGCACCGACAGCTCCCCGGTCGCATCCAGAGAGCCCAGCTTCACAGTCATGTCACTGAACTCGGCCAGTTTGCGCTCGAGATTGTAGTTCAGGTTGCCCTGCAACCGCAGTTGCTTGGTACCGGGAATCGCGCGACCGGTGGCGTCGACATCCAGTGTCAGTTCATCCAGCCGCAGGCGATCGAATTCCGGTGCCAACCATAGCTGACCGGTGGCATCGATGTTGGCCTGGATCTCGTCACTGAACAGATTACCGGACAGACTCAGAGGCACCGCCTTGCCGGGGGCAAACTCGTCGAGAGTGAAATTCACCCGGTTCAGACGCGTCAGGGTATTGCTGACCTGGTTCTGCACCACTATTTCGGCATCCACCACCCGCACACCATCCAGGCTGATATTCATCGGCTGACGAGACTCGTCGGCGCTGCCAGGCTCGGCGGCGGCATCCGTATTCTTGTCCGGGTCGGTGGCGGCAGACAGGCTGCGCAAATCATCGATATTAGTTACCCCATCGGCGCGGGTGATCAGATGCAGACGCGCCTTGCCCAGCACCGCTTCGCCGATCTCGAGCCGGTTATCGAACAGCGGCTTCAGTGCCACATCCAGGCTGATTTCACCGACAGACAGGGTGTTACCCGCGGCAAAACCGGGCGGGTTAAGCAAGGCGGTATCGTCGAGGGTAAAACCGATGGAGGGGAAAAAGCGCCAACTCAGATCACCGTTGATCACCAGGGTACGGCCGGTTTTTTCCCGGGTCTGTTCAATCAACACCCGTTTGACCCTGTCGGTGTCGACCACCTGGGTTAGAATCACCAGCGCCAGCAGCAATAACAGCAGCAACGCCGCCACGCCGTAGAGTAGTTTTTTCATTATTGTTTTCCCGTTTTGTACGTTGAATAGCAATCTGCTTTGCTGCGTGTGACGCCATGGCCTTCGCCGGAGTGACGTCTTTAGCTGTCATACCGGGCTTGACCCGGTATCTTTTTGCGGAAAGATCCTGACGTTCCCCAGGATGACGAACCGGGCAGAGATTGAATCAAATCGGTGTCAGTCCTGATTGATACGGCTGGCATCCGCGCCTTGCTGCGACTTGTACTTGGCGCTGGCACGGCTCATGTAGGGCCGCTCGGCCGGGCCGGACATGGTTTCGAAATTGAGCGCGCCAATTACCATCTTCGGGCGCAGCGCCAACGGCAGTTTGCCGCTGTTGTAGAATTCCAGCACGATGCGCCCGGACCAGCCCGGATCGATACGGTGCGCCGTGACGTGCACCATAAGCCCGAGCCGCGCCAGGGAAGAACGACCGTCCAGCCAGCCGACGATATTATCGGGCAGGGTGACAGATTCAAGTGTTACCGCCAGCGCCAGCTCACCCGGATGCAGGAAGAAAGCTTCACCATCGGGGATGACAATTTCGTCACTCATGACCCGGTTGATGGCTTCGGACACCTGAGCGCTGGGCCCGCTCAGTTCGATATAGGGCGCGGTGTGGTCCTGAAACACTCTAAATTCGTTGCCCAGCAGCACATCGACGCTGACGCCGCTGATCCGATCGGGATCCGGAGCCGGGCTGATCTGGATAAGACCCTCGGCCAGATAACGCTTGATATCCCGGTCACAAAGACGCATGAAAACTCCTTAACTCAATGTTGAACCCACCACGGCAGCGACGGCCCTTGCCGTCTGGCGCCGCGAACGACACGCCTGCGTGGCAGTAATGCGATTAAACCTGCCGGGTATAAAGGCGGGTGGGAATGGTGTTACCACTAAAATACAGGCCGGCGGCCACCCGGGCGGCAATAGTCAGATATTCCAGGGCCAGAGTCCCGTCGGGCTCGACGATCAGAGTAGGGGTGCCCTTGTCCATATGCCGGCAGATACGCATATCCAGCGGTAACTGTCCGAGCAGGGGCACCTGATGTTCGTCTGATACCCGCTGGCCGCCGCCTTCACCAAACAGGAATTCCTTGTGATCACACTGGCTGCACCGGTGATAGCTCATGTTCTCCACCACCCCCAGAACCGGAATGCTGACCTTCCGAAACATGCTGATGCCCTTGATGGCATCGGCCAGCGCCACGTTTTGGGGCGTGGTCACCACCAGGGCACCGGTAGTCGGCACCTGCTGGGCCATGGTGATTTGAATATCACCGGTGCCCGGCGGCAGATCCACTACCAGGTAATCGAGATCGCCCCAGCGGGTTTCACGCAATATCTGCGCCAGCGCCTTGCTCGCCATGGGGCCGCGCCACACGGTGGCATCATCGGCCCCGACCAGAAAGCCGATGCTGTTGGCCTTGATACCGTGCGCCAGCACCGGTGCCATGGTCTTGCCATCGTCGCTTTCAGGCCGGGCGTCGCTCACCCCCAGCATCATCGGAATGGAAGGCCCGTACACATCCGCATCCAGTATGCCCACCCGGGCACCGAGACGACTCAGCGCCAGCGCCAGGTTCACCGTTGTCGTGGACTTGCCCACCCCACCCTTGCCGGACGACACCGCGATGATATTACGTACCCCGGGCACAGCCTGGGCATCGTTGGCTTGCGCCAGGGTCGCTACATCATGGCTCAATTGCCAGCGCACCGCGCGGGCGCCACTCAGCCGACACAGGTCGGCGTCCAGGGTTTGCAACTCGCCTTCCAGCCGGTAATCGACGAAGGGCAGTACCAGCGAGATCACCAGAACCTCTTGCTCCAGCGTCACACTACGGACAAAACCGGCACTCACCGGATCCTGCGCCCAGTGCGGGGGCCGAAACCGGGCCAGCCGGGCACTAATCTGTTCATTATTCATGCTGAATTGCCTGCTGATGAATCTGTTCTGCACTCTACCAAAAAGCCTGCAGCGGCGAAACGTCGGGCCGAGGCGATATGCGGCTTTGCCGGCCTTATGTCGTATAAAGTCGAATGTATGTCGGCCATATTCCGGTGCCAGGCAGCGGCACGGTTACGGCCCGGGCCATTTGGGCCGGAAAAAGCCGCCAAAGTGTGTATAACCGAAAAAAACTCGGGTAACATGCTCTGTCCCGTGTCATTGACTCAACAGAATGGAAATTATGGCTACCGAACCTCGTAAGATACTTGTCACCTGCGCCCTGCCCTATGCCAACGGTTCTATTCACCTTGGCCATATGCTGGAGCACATTCAGGCCGATATCTGGGTTCGTTATCAGCGAATGCGTGGCCATCAGGTTCATTTTATCTGCGCCGACGACGCACACGGCACTCCCATCATGCTCAAGGCCCAGCAGCTGGGCGTGGATCCCGAGCAGATGATTGCCGCCGTGCAGCAGGAGCATAAAGCCGACTTCGACCGCTTCAACATCGGCTTCGACAACTATCACTCGACTCACAGCAAAGAAAATCGCGACTTTGCCGAGCTGATCTACGGGCGCCTCAAGAGCAACGGCTTTATCGAGAACCGCACCATTTCCCAGCTTTATGATCCGGAGCAGAACATGTTTCTGCCGGACCGTTTCGTCAAGGGCACCTGCCCCAGCTGCAAGGCCGAAGATCAGTACGGCGACAACTGCGAAGTGTGCGGCGCCACCTACAGCCCGGCCGAGCTGATTGACCCGCGTTCGGCGGTGTCCGGCGCTACCCCTGTGATGAAAGACACCGAGCACTTCTTCTTCGACCTGCCCCAGTTTGACGGCATGCTCAAGGCCTGGACCCGTTCCGGCGCCCTGCAGGAAGAAATGGCCAACAAGCTGGAAGAATGGTTCGAGTCCGGCCTGCACCAGTGGGACATTACCCGCGATGCGCCCTACTTCGGCTTTGAAATTCCCGGCGCCCCGGGCAAGTACTTCTATGTGTGGCTGGATGCTCCCATCGGTTACATGGGATCGTTCAAGAACTATTGCGACAAGCGGGGCGATCTGAGCTTCGACGAATACTGGAACAAAGACAGCAGCACCGAGCTGTATCACTTTATCGGCAAGGATATCGTCTACTTCCACAGCCTGTTCTGGCCCGCCATGCTTGAAGGCAGCGACTTCCGCAAGCCGACCAACATCTTCGTACACGGTTATGTGACGGTGAACGGCGCCAAGATGTCCAAGTCCAAGGGCACCTTCATCAAGGCCGACACCTACCTCAACCACCTGGATCCCGAGTGCCTGCGTTATTACTACGCCGCCAAGCTGTCCAGCCGCATCGACGATCTGGACCTGAACCTGGATGATTTCGTGGCCCGGGTAAACAGCGATGTGGTCAACAAGCTGGTCAACCTGGCCTCGCGCAACGCCGGCTTTATTGCCAAGCGCTTTGATGGCCAACTGGCTGCCGAATGCGCCGGGCCCGAGCTGTATGCCGAGTTTTCCGCCGCCGCCGAGCGCATCGGTCAGTCTTACGAGCAGCGTGAATTCGGCCGTGCCATTCGTGAAATCATGGCGCTGGCCGACAAGGCCAACCGCTATGTGGATGACAAGGCCCCCTGGGTGCTGGCCAAGCAGGAAGGCAAAGACGCCGAATTGCAGGCCGTGTGCTCCATGGGTCTGAACCTGTTCCGGGTATTGATGACCTATCTCAAGCCGGTAATGCCCAAGCTGACCGAACGTGCCGAGGCGTTCCTCGACTGCGAACTGAGCTGGAATGCCGTCAACGAGCCGCTGCTCGCCCATGGCGTCAACAAGTTCAACGCCCTGTTCAGCCGCATCGACGCCGACAAGGTGGCCGCCATGGTCGACGCCTCCAAAGAAGATCTGGCCGCCGAGCAGGCCCAGGTCAAGCAGATTACCGGCCCGTTGGCCGAGGATCCCATCGGTGACACCATCAGCTTCGACGACTTCGCCAAGGTTGATCTGCGCGTGGCACTGATCAAAAAGGCCGAAGCCGTGCCCAAGGCCGAGAAGCTGCTGCGGTTAGAGCTGGATCTGGGGGGCGAAACCCGCCAGGTATTCGCCGGTATCAAGTCCGCCTACGCTCCTGAAGATCTGGAAGGCAAGCTCACCGTCATGGTCGCCAACCTGGCCCCGCGCAAGATGCGCTTCGGGCTGAGTGAAGGCATGGTGCTGGCCGCCGGCCCCGGTGGCAAGGATCTGTGGATCCTCGAGCCCCAGGACGGTGCCCAGCCCGGCATGCGGATCAAGTAAAATCGCCAGCAGTTGGCTGCAACGAGAAAAAGCCCGGTCCTGACCGGGCTTTTTGTTGATGACAGGCCGGATTGTCATTCCCGCGTAGGCGGAAACCCAATCACCCGGTTTGGTTCAGTCAGTCCAAACAGCCCCGCCAGGCACTGGACTCCCTCCTGCGCGGAGTGACGACCAACAGCAGGCATAACTCTGCCATACGCAACAAAAAGCCCGGCATGGCCGGGCTTGCTGACTTCATACCCTGGCACAGGGCATCAACATTCGATGATGTTGACCGCCAGGCCACCGCGGGCGGTTTCCTTGTACTTGGTTTTCATGTCCATGCCGGTTTCGCGCATGGTCTTGATCACCTTGTCCAAAGACACCTTGTGCTCGCCGTCGCCACGCAGGGCCAGGCGGCTGGCGTTGATGGCCTTGACCGAGCCCATGGCGTTACGTTCGATACAGGGCACCTGTACCAGGCCACCCACCGGGTCACAGGTTAACCCCAGATTATGCTCCATGCCGATTTCGGCGGCGTTTTCCACGTGCTCTATGGTGCCGCCCACCACCGCGGTCAATGCCGCTGCCGCCATGGAGCAAGCTACGCCCACCTCGCCCTGACAGCCCACTTCGGCACCGGAGATGGACGCATTTTCCTTGTACAGAATACCGATGGCGGCAGCGGTCAGAAAATACTGCACCAGCACGTCGTCATCCACCGGCTGCACGAACTTGTCGTAGTAATGCAGCACCGCCGGAATGATGCCCGCGGCACCGTTGGTCGGCGCCGTCACCACCCGACCACCGGCGGCATTCTCTTCGTTTACCGCCATCGCAAACAAGTCCACCCACTCCATCACGCTCAGCGGATCCTTGTTGTACTGGGACTCACTGTTCAAACGACGCATCAAGGATGGCGCACGGCGGCGAACCTTGAGGCCGCCGGGCAGAATGCCTTCGGTCTTGCAGCCGCGTTTCACGCTGGACTTCATCACGTCCCACAGCTTGCGCAGCCCCTCTATGATTTCTTCTTCGCTGCGGTTGACCTTTTCGTTGGCCATCATCAGGCTGCTGATGGACATGCCGTTTTCACGACACAACTGTAACAACTGATCACCGCTCTTGAAGGGAAAAGGTGCCGGTTTGGCGCTGGACTGGGCCGCGGCGCTGGCCTTGGTGTCGGCGAACTCCTCCGCCTTGACGATAAAACCGCCACCGATGGAATAGTAGGACTGTTCATACAGCAGTTGCTCGCCTTCGAAGGCACGGCAGGTCATGCCGTTGCTGTGCAGTGGCAGGGTTTTACGGCGGTGAAAGACGATGGCACCGCTACGGGGAAACGCCGCCGGATGGCTCTGGTTGAGCAGTATTTCCTGGCTGGACTCGACCCGTTCCAGAAAGCCCGGGATCATGTCCACGTCCACCGTTTCCGGATCGAAACCGCCCAGCCCCAGGATCACCGCCTTGCCGGTACCGTGGCCGATGCCGGTCTGGCCCAGCGAGCCGAACAATTCTACTTCTACCCGGCTGGTCCGGGTCAGAATGTCCTGCTGTGCCATGGCTTCTACAAAGTCATGCGCCGCCCGCATCGGCCCTACGGTATGGGAAGAGGACGGGCCGATACCAATACTGAACATATCGAAAACGCTGATCATGGCAAGACTCCAAAACGCACTGAGGTTACAAAATACAACCGGGATTAACAGGGCTCAAGCAAGGTTGAACCGAATCACTCAACTATTATTGAATGATTGTAGAATTATTTGAGAGAAGACCCAACAACTTTTTAACAACGGCAGGAACGCCGACGCCGTATTTGTGATGGTGATCGCCCGTCAGCGGGCGATCTGTCGGGCAAGCTGATGAATAACGGCGGCGGTAATACCCCAGATCCAGATCCCATGCCAGCGAATGAACACCACCCGGTGCCAGTGGCCCTTGCGGCGCAGGGTAAACAGATGGTGATGACGCAAGTCCAGCGCATAGTCCAGCGGTACCCGAAACAGCTCCTCTACTTCTGCCGGATTAAGCACAAACTCCGGCTGCCCTTCAATCACCCCGACGAAGGGCGTCAGCGCAAACCCCGACACCGTGTACTGGGCCCGCAATCGTGCCAGCTGGCGGCACCGTCCGGGCGCCAGACCTATCTCCTCCCAGCTTTCACGCAGCGCCGTGTGCCACAGGCTGGGGTCTGTGCTGTCCGCCCGCCCACCGGGAAAGCTGACCTGCCCCGGATGCTGGCGCAGATGGCGGCTGCGACGGGTCAATACCAGTTCCACTCCCTGCTCCGCCTGCAGCAAGGGCATCAACACCGCCGCCGGATAGGCGTGATCCGGCAGATGCGGATCCGGCCTGGGCGGCAGCAGCTTGATGCGGGTTTCCAACTCCTCCAACGTCATAACGCTGCCAGCACCGGCAGTATCTTGCCCAGCTTGTCGAACAGCTCCTGATATTCCGCCTCGACCTGTGAGTCGGCCACCACACCGCCGCCGGCCCAGCAATAAAGCCGGTTCTGCTCCGCCAACAGGGTGCGAATGGTGATGCTGGTATCCATGCGGCCGTGGGCGCTGAGATAGCCGATGCTGCCGCAATAGCCGTGGCGCCGGTGCGGCTCCAGCTCTTCGATGATCTCCATGGCCCGTACCTTGGGCGCGCCGGTGATGGAGCCGCCCGGAAAGGTGGCCGCCAGCAGCTCGCTGCCATCCAGCCCCTCCGCCAACTCGCCGGTAATGGTCGACACCAGATGATGCACGGCAGGGAACGACTCGATGGCAAACAGCGACGGCACCTTGACCGTGCCCGGCACACAGACCCGCCCGATATCGTTGCGCAGCAGGTCCACTATCATCAGGTTTTCGGCCCTGTCCTTGGGTGCCTCACTCAGCTCCTGCGCCAGTTGCCGATCTTCGGCTGCAAAGACGCCACGGGGCCGGGTACCCTTGATGGGCTTGGTTTCGACCCGCCGTCCGTCGAGGGCGATAAAACGCTCCGGCGACAGGCTCAGCACCCGGCTGTCGGGCAGGTGCAGAAAAGCGGAAAAGGGCGCACGGTTGTGCTCGCTCAAATGGCGGTAGGCCTGCCAGGCATCGCCGCTGAAGGGCGCAGTAAACCGCATGGTCAGGTTTATCTGATAACAGTCACCGGCCTGCAGATACTGCTGTACCCGATCGAAACTGGTTTCGTACTCGGCCGCCGTCTTGTTGGCCTGCCAGACACCAGTCAGGTGAAAGGATTCCGGTATTGGCGCTTGCTGTGCCTGCCACCAATCCAGCCGTGCCGCCAGTGCCGCCTCGTCACCCGGCACCAGCAGATGGGCCAGACCCTGTTCCCGATCGATGACCCAGGCCCAGTCGAAAATACCCACCGCCATGTCCGGGGTCGCCAGCTCGTTGATGGCCAGCGTCGGCAGTCGCTCCAGCCGCCGGCCCAAATCGTAACAAAATAAACCCAGGGCGCCGCCGGCAAAGGGCAGATGTTGATAAGACGCCGGTAGCGTCACTTCGCCCAGCAATTGCCGCTGCCAGTCTTTGAGCAGGGCGAAAGGAGAATCCGTGGAAATAACGGACCCGTCTTGATGATCGATCACCGTTTCTTCGCCGCGGGTCACCAGGGTGGCCAGCGGTTGGGCGCTGATGATGTGAAAACGGCTGTCGCTGCCGATTGGTGCGGCAGACTCCAGCAGCATGGCCCAGGGCAGCTCGGCGATAGGAGAAAAGAAATCATGCACCGAGCCGGAAAACGGCTGGCTGTGAATGTGCAAAGGCAATCCCATTAATGTAATCCACTCGACAGTTTTGGCATCTCGTCTGGCGCTCAGGCTGGCCAGCCGGGGGCCGCCAAGCGTATCATAGCGACACTTATAACAATACAGAGCTATGCCCGCCAACTCAGAGGAAGCCATGAGCATTATCAAGAAGCAGGACTTTATCGACTCCGTTGCCGATGCGCTGCAATACATCTCCTATTACCATCCGCTGGACTTCGTGCAGGCGCTGGAAAAAGCCTACAACAAAGAGCAGAGCCAGGCCGCCAAAGACGCCATCGCCCAGATCCTGATCAACTCGCGCATGTCCGCCGAAGGCCACCGCCCTTTGTGCCAGGACACCGGCATCGTCACCTGTTTCGTGAAAATCGGAATGCAGGTGCAGTGGGACAGCGACATGACGGTGCAGGAAATGGTGGATGAAGGGGTGCGTCGCGCCTACAACAATCCCGATAACCCCCTGCGTGCCAGCATAGTGGCCGACCCCGCCGGTCGCCGTATCAACACCAAAGACAATGCCCCCGCCGTGGTGCACATCGACATGGTAGCCGGTGATGAGGTTGAAGTGGCCATCGCCGCCAAGGGTGGCGGCTCCGAGAACAAGTCCAAGATGGTGATGCTCAACCCGTCCGACGACATCGTGGAATGGGTACTGAAGACCCTGCCCACCATGGGTGCCGGCTGGTGCCCGCCGGGCATGCTCGGCATCGGCATCGGCGGCACCGCCGAAAAGGCCGCCGTGCTGGCCAAGGAATCGCTGATGGATCCGGTCGACATTCACGAGCTGATCGAACGCGGCGCCGACACCACCGAAGAAAAACTGCGTCTGGAAATCTTCGAGAAAGCCAACAAACTCGGCATTGGTGCCCAGGGCCTGGGCGGTCTGACTACGGTGGTGGACATCAAGATCAAGTCCGCCCCCACTCACGCCGCCTCCAAGCCGGTGGTGATGATCCCCAACTGCGCCGCCACCCGTCACGTACATTTTCATCTGGACGGCTCAGGCCCCGCCGAGCTGACCCCGCCGAAGCTGGAAGACTGGCCGGAAGTCACCTGGGAAGTGGGCGAAAACGTGCGCCGGGTCAACCTGGACACCGTCACCCGCGCCGACATTGCCGAGTGGAAGATGGGCGAAACCGTCTTGCTGTCCGGCAAGCTGCTTACCGGTCGCGACGCCGCCCACAAGCGTATTCAGGAAATGCTCAACAACGGCGAACCACTGCCGGTCGATTTCAAGGATCGTTTCATCTATTACGTGGGTCCGGTGGACGCCATCGGTAACGAAGCGGTCGGCCCCGCCGGCCCCACCACCTCTACCCGCATGGACAAGTTCACCGACATGATGCTGGAACAGGCCGGTCTGATGGGCATGGTCGGCAAGGCCGAGCGTGGCCCGGCCACCGTCAACTCCATTCAACAGCACAAGGCGGTTTACCTGATGGCCGTAGGTGGCGCCGCCTACCTGGTGGCCAAGGCGGTGAAAAAGGCCAAGGTGCTGGCGTTTGAAGACCTGGGCATGGAAGCCATCTACGAATTTGAAGTGGAAGACATGCCGGTTACCGTCGCGGTAGACAGCGAAGGCAACAACGCCCACGTTGCCGGCCCCGCCATCTGGAAAGCCAGAATCGAAGAGCTGGATGCCAAAATGAAAGTCTGATTTGCTCGATGATTAAAAAAGCCCGGCGATGCCGGGCTTTTTTGTACGTATGGAACAACAGATGCCGTCTTTTGTAGGAGCGAATTTATTCGACCAATGGAGTGACAGGATGGCACGGCGGTCCAATAGATTGACCCCTATGAGACGGACAAGCTTGCAATTGTTGTAGCCGCCGCTTTAACGGTTGGATCAGACAGCGCAGGGCTATCAGATTCGGTGCCGTTTCTGAGCACACCGATTCATATGCTGGTTTGCGCCGCATAAATGGGCACCTACGGATGCACGGTGCTCAACCGGTCTCGAAGCCATGGTGCCCTGCCGGGGCCACGTCTTCCTCGGTGATGCCGTCCACCACGGCGGTGTCGGGCCCTTGCCGCAGCCAGTTCACCAATTGCCGTACCCTGGCCGCCTCACCTTCGGCAAACACTTCCACTCGTCCGTCCGGCAGGTTGCGGGCATAGCCTCGCACACCCAGCTTTTCCGCCTCGCACTGGGTGTAAAAGCGAAAGCTCACCCCCTGCACAGTGCCACTGACCCGGATTATTTTTGCGATTTCAGTCATCTTGCTCGCTCCCCGTTTGTGTTTTATTCCGTACCCCCCTAGAATTATGCCCCTTTTCCAGTTAGCAGCCCAGCCTATGACCACCTCCATTACCCTTATCGCCGGACGTGAAAAGTCCCTTCTGCGCCGTCACCCCTGGGTGTTTTCCCGGGCCGTCGACAAGGTACAGGGTCAGCCCAATGCCGGTGATACCGTCGAGATCCTGAGCCAGAAGGGCCAGTGGCTCGGGCGGGGTTTCTATTCACCCCAGTCCCAGATCCGCGCTCGGATATGGACCTTCGATCAAAATGAAGCGGTCGACGAGGCGTTTTTTCTGCGCCGTCTGGAGCGGGCCAAGGCCAGCCGCCAGCCGATGATTGCCGAGCAGGGCCTTACCGGCTACCGTCTCTGTGCCGCCGAGTCCGACGGTCTGCCCGGCGTCACCATAGATGTGTACGCCGATGTAGTGGTCTGTCAACTACTGAGCACCGGTGCCGAGCGCTGGCGCACCGCCATCGTCCAGGCGCTGACCACCCTGTATCCGGATACCTGTATCTATGAACGTTCCGACGTGGCGGTACGCAAGAAAGAAGGTCTGAAAGAGCGCAAGGGCCTGCTGGCCGGCTCCATGCCGACCCAACCGGTAGTGATCGAAGAAAATGACGGCGTGCGCATCCTGGTCGACGTGGAACAGGGTCACAAGACCGGATTCTATCTGGATCAGCGCGATAACCGCCGCATAGCCGCCCGTTATTGCGAAAACAAGCGAGTACTCAACTGCTTCAGCTACACCGGCACCTTCGGCGTTTACGCGCTCAAGGGCGGCGCCAACGAAGTAGTCAACGTAGACATGTCCGAGTCCGCGCTGGCGCTGGCGAAACAGAACGTCGAGCTAAACCAGCTGGACCTGAGCCGGGCCCGCTTCGAACAGGCCGATGTGTTCAAGCTGTTGCGTGAATACCGGGATCAGGGCCAGCGTTTCGACGTGATAGTGCTGGATCCGCCGAAGTTCGCCGAGAGCAAGGCCCAGCTCAACGGCGCCTGCCGTGGTTATAAAGACATCAATATGCTGGCCTTTCAGCTGCTCAATGCCGGCGGCGTGCTGCTTACCTTTTCCTGCTCCGGTCTGATGACTCAGGATCTGTTCCAGAAAATCGTCGCCGACGCCGCCCTGGATGCAGGCCGCGATGCCCAGATCCTGGAGCGCCTGAATCAGGCCGCCGACCACCCCATCGGCACCGCCTACCCGGAAGGCCACTACCTGAAAGGACTGGTGGTACGAGCCTGGTAAAGGCGCCATCATCCTGCTGAATGCAAAAAGCCGGCTCATAACTGAGCCGGCTTTTTCTGTTATATCGCTTCCATTAAACAAATGATCTATTTCATTTTTGTACCAATGTCGGGCAAAGAGTCATACCAAACTGATTAGATAACTGATCTATTTGGTTGCTCTGTACAGGTCGGACAACTCGGTGCTCAAGAACTCCACTCCAAAGCTTATCCCTAGCCGCCCAACGGATGCGAACCCGAGCGAATAGGAGTAACATATCGCCTTTCCGTTAGTGACTCCAAGGAAGCCCAAGTGGAACCTATTCGCCTGACCCAATACAGCCACGGCGCCGGCTGCGGCTGCAAAATCTCCCCCAAAGTGCTCGACACCATACTGCACAGCCAGCTGCCCCGCTTCACCGACCCGAGCCTGGTGGTTGGTAACGACAGCCGGGACGATGCCGCCGTGGTCGACATTGGCAACGGCATGGGCGTCATCTCCACCACCGACTTCTTCATGCCGATAGTGGACGACCCCTTCACCTTCGGCCGCATCGCCGCCACCAACGCCATCAGCGACATCTACGCCATGGGCGGTACTCCCATCGTGGCTATCGCCATTCTCGGCTGGCCGGTCAAGCTGCTGGCGCCGGAAGTGGCCCAACAGGTAATCGACGGTGGCCGTCAAGCCTGTCACGACGCCGGTATCTCGCTGGCCGGTGGCCACAGCATAGATGCGCCCGAGCCCATCTTCGGACTGGCGGTTACCGGCCGGATTGCGCTCGACCAGGTCAAGCGCAACGACACCGCCGCCGCCGGTGACCTGCTGTTTCTGACCAAGCCGCTCGGCATCGGCATTCTGTCCACCGCCCAGAAAAAAGGCGTCCTGCTCGACGAACACGCCACCCTGGCCGCCGAAACCATGTGTCTGCTCAACAAGCCGGGGCAGGACTTCGCGACGCTCGCAGGCGTGAGCGCCATGACCGATGTCACCGGTTTCGGCCTCATGGGTCATCTGGTGGAAGTGTGCGAAGGCGCCGATGTCAGCGCCCGGCTGCAGATGGATGCCATTCCGCTGCTGCCCGCCGTCGACCATTATCTGCAGGCCGGTGCCGTACCCGGCGGCACCCTGCGCAACCTGGATGCCTACGGCCACAAGCTGGCGCCGCTGAGCACCCGCCAGCAACACATTCTGTGCGACCCCCAGACCAGCGGTGGCCTGCTGGTGGCGGTGCGGCCCGACTCGGTCGACGCCTTCCTGAATCTGGCCGCCAAACACGAACTGCATCTCTCCCCCATCGGCGAGCTGACCCCGGCCGGCGAGCATTGTATCGAGGTGATCGGGTGAGTAACATGAGCGAGCTGATTGCCGATTATGATCAGTTGCTGGGTGATGACATTCCTCTGCTGGACTTGCGCGCCCCGGTGGAGTTTATCGAGGGCGCCTTTCCCCTGGCCTGCAATCTGCCGCTGATGAGTGACGAGGAGCGTACCCGGGTCGGCACCTGTTACAAACAGCAGGGCCAGGCGGCGGCCATCGAGCTGGGTCACCAACTGGTGGCGGGTGAACGCCGCGAGCAACGGCTGCAGGGCTGGCTCAACTGGCTGAGTGAAAATCCCAATGGCGTCATCTATTGTTTTCGCGGCGGACTGCGTAGCCAGACGGTACAGCAGTGGCTGCAGGACGCCGGTCGCCCGGTGACCCGGGTAGAAGGCGGTTACAAGGCGCTGCGTCGTCATCTGTTGCAGGAAATTGAAACCGGCTTCGAACAGCCGGGCTTCGTGCTGTCGGGCCTGACCGGCAGCGGCAAAACCGACTGGCTGGCCCGCACCCCGCTGGCGCTGGATCTGGAAGCTTACGCCTATCATCGCGGCTCCAGCTTCGGCCACTGGGGCGAGCCCCAGCCCACACCCATCGACTTCGAGAACCGGCTGGCCATCGCCCGGCTCAAGCAGCGCAGGGCCGGTATCGGCAGCTGGCTGGTAGAAGACGAAAGCGCCATGATTGGCCGCTGTCCGCTACCTAAGAGCCTGTATCAGCGCATGCAGCACACGCCCATTCTGCTGCTGGAAGTGCCCTTCGAGCAGCGAGTACGCCAGATCCAGTACGATTATGTGGACCTGATGCAGCGCCACTTCAACGACGACATGGAACGGCTGGAAGCCTACCTGCAAGACAGCCTCAAGCGGCTGTACAAACGACTGGGCGACCGGGACTGGCGCCGATTGTCACAGCAGATGACCGATGCCGTTCATCAACAGCAACAGGGCTTTGGCAGCGACGGTCATCAGGAGTGGATCGCCGAGCTGCTCGGCCGTTATTACGATCCCATCTATCGCCGGCATCAGGTCGATAAGGAAGATCGTATCATCAAGCGTGGCGAGGCCGACGAGCTGGCCGAGTGGCTGGCCAACCGGCCAGAGGCACAGACTGCGTCTTGATGCGCATTATGTTAAAGGAACCATGAACAGATGCTAAACAGAATCACACTGCCGGTGACCCCCTTCGCCCAAAACTGCAGCCTGGTGTGGTGCAGCGCCACCAACAAGGCGGCGCTTGTCGATCCGGGCGGCGAAACCGAGCGGCTACTGGCGGCCATTGCCGAGCGCGAGCTGACGCTGGAGTCCATACTGCTGACCCACGGCCATCTGGATCATGTGGGCGCCACCGGCGAACTGGTCGCCAAAACGGGCGTGCCGATAACGGGACCGGGGCTGGACGATGCCTTCTGGATAGAGGGCCTGGCACAGCAGGTGCAGATGTTCGGTTTTGACCCCGTCACCGCCTTCACCCCCGACCGCTGGCTAAAGCAGGGCGACACCGTGACCGTGGGCAACGAGCAACTGGACGTCTATCACTGCCCCGGCCACACCCCGGGCCATGTGGTCTTTGTGCACAAGGCCCAGCGGCTGGCCTTTGTGGGGGACGTGCTGTTCAACGGCGGCGTGGGTCGCAGCGACTTCCCGCGCGGCGACCATGCCACCCTGATCGACGCCATTCTCACCACCCTGCTGCCGCTGGGCGACGATATCACCTTCGTACCCGGCCACGGTCCGGAAAGCACCTTCGGCTTTGAGCGCCGGCACAACCCCTATCTGCGCTAACTGTTAGCACAAAGAGACAACCCTGTTGCCTCTTTGTGCCCGCCGAGTCGTCTGCTTAAGCACCCATGCGATACAACCCCACAGCCGACTCGGGCCCTGTAGGCATGACGCTGTGATTGTACCGGCTTGTTGTCTAGCCCTGCCGACTGCAGTGGTAGCTACAACAAGCCGGATTCAATCGTCCCACTCATCATCATCCTCGTCCGCCACGGCGACGGGGGTGGGGATGGCGGGCGCCAGCACCGAGATGGCTGCCAGCAACTGACGCCGATTTTGCCAGTTGCCGACGAAGCCGAAGCGATAACAGTCTTCATCGAGCTTGAATCGTGCTTCCGCCTGGGTACCCAGGGTGTCGTGCACTTGTGCCAGTTCCTGCTCGTTCAGCGCCAGATCCAGGGTAAAGGCGATAATGGCGCCGTCGTGACCGGGCAGCTTGCCCTTGTTGACCGCCCGCACCCGTTCGCGCGGCACGGCCATCGCCTGCTTGGCGACGCCGTTCACCAGATACAGACGCTCGTCATCGAACGCCAGGTTGATCAGTCGCTGCCGGCTCCAACTGGCCGGCCACAGGCTCAGCAGCAAGACAGTGCCGCCGAATATGATACCAACCCAGTGGATCAGGCCAAAACCGGTTTGTGCATCCCACAGCGACACCCCCACCGCCGTCAGGCTGGCCAGTAATACCAGTGCATGCGTCAGGTAAAAACGCCCGGCCGGGGGGCTCAGCACAAACTCCAGCGGTTGTTCAAGTACCTGTGGCAGGGATAAGCGCTGCACTGTCATTTTTGTATTCCATCGGTCAAAAGGGGCACAACCCTAGCAAAAAAAACCGCAACCATAAATAATGGTGTCATGTGACCACTCGGGAGAGCACTGAAATGATCAGACGGTTCGGGTTCGGATTATTGTTATGGCTGCCTTCCCTGGTATGGGCCCAGGCCATCGGTGGTTATGCCGCCGGTTGCCAGCTTAACGCCCGGGCCCTGCCCGCCTCCGGGCCCGGTTTTTATGTGATCAGAAGCGCCCGTGAACGTTTCTATGGCCAGCCGCCGCTGATCGAGTATCTGCAGAATCTGGGCCTCAAGGCCCGACAGGCCCAATTACCGCCGATGCTGGTCGCCGATATTGCCATGAAGCGCGGTGGCCCCTTCGAATATGGCCATCGCAGCCACCAGACCGGCCTGGATGCGGATATCTGGCTGCGCCCGCCCCCCGATGATCCCAGCCCCCATCGGCTGGAACGCATCAAGGCGGTCGATATGGTGGATCATCGCTACTATATTCTGAGTCGTCATTTTCGCGACCCACAGCGCCGGCTGATCGCCCTGGCGGCACAGGACGAACGGGTCAGCCGTATTTTCGTGCATCCGCTGATCAAGAAAGCCATGTGCCGGACATACGGCGAGGCCGACTGGCTGGGTAAACTGCGGCCCTGGTTTGGCCATTCCAGCCATGTTCATGTCCGGCTGCACTGCCCGAAGGGCGATACCCTGTGTGAGCCTCAGGCACAGGTGCCCGCCGGCACCGGCTGCGGCCGCGAGCTTGCCAGCTGGCTGAACGACAAGGCCGGTGCCATCTCCGCCGGGCCACGCACGCCCTTTCGCCCCGTTCTGCCCAAACAATGCGTCGGCTGGGTACGATAAAGATGCCGCGACGGCTCACACTGCCATGATGATTCGATAAGGAGATCGCCCCCATGCCACATGCCAAACAGGCACACGCCAAACGCTATGTGGTGGCCCTGGATCAGGGCACCACCTCGTCTCGCGCCATTATCTTCGATGAAGCCGCCCGGATTCAGGGCCTGGCCCAGCGGGATTTTGCCCAGATCTACCCTCACGCCGGCTGGGTCGAACACGATCCCATGGAAATCTGGGCCACCCAGCGCGCCACCCTGACCGAAGTGCTGGCCAAAACCGGCATAGCTCCCGAGCAGATTGCCGCCATCGGCATCACCAACCAGCGTGAAACGACCGTGGTGTGGAACAAAACCACCGGCAAGCCGGTTTACAACGCCATCGTCTGGCAGTGTCGTCGTACCGCCGAGCTCTGCGAACAGCTGAAAGCCCAAGGCCTCACCGACTACGTGCAGGAAAACACCGGCCTGGTGCTGGATGCCTATTTTTCCGGCACCAAGCTCAAGTGGATTCTGGACAACGTGGAGGGTGCCCGTGAGCAGGCCAACAACGGCGAGCTGCTGTTCGGCACCATAGATACCTGGCTGGTCTGGAAGCTGACCGAAGGCCGGGTGCACGTCACCGACTACACCAACGCCTCCCGTACCATGCTGTTCAACATCAATAACCTGCAATGGGACCGGCACCTGCTGGAGGTGCTGGACATTCCCGCCGCCATGCTGCCCGAGGTAAAGTCCTCCAGTGAAATCTACGGCCAGGCCCGGCTGGGTGCCAAAGGCGAGATCCCCATTGCCGGTATCGCCGGCGACCAGCAGGCCGCGCTGTTTGGCCAGCTGTGCTTCAACAAGGGCATGGCCAAGAACACCTACGGCACCGGCTGCTTTCTGCTGATGAACACCGGCCAGCAAAAAGTCAGCTCCCGCCACGGCCTGCTCACCACCCTGGCGATCGGCGCCCGGGGGGAAGTGAACTATGCGCTGGAAGGCTCGGTATTCATGGCCGGCGCCATTATTCAGTGGCTGCGCGACGAGCTGGGCCTGCTCCGCGAGGCGCAAGACTCCGGCTACTTCGCCGACAAGGTGGCAGACAACAACGGCGTGTATCTGGTGCCCGCTTTCGTGGGCCTCGGCGCCCCCTATTGGGATCCCTATGCCCGCGGCACCCTGGTCGGCCTGACCCGGGGCAGCAACCGCAACCACATCATTCGCGCCGCCCTGGAAGCCATTGCCTATCAGAGTCGCGACGTGCTGGACGCCATGCAGGAAGATGCCGGGCTTGTACTTTCCGCGCTCAAGGTAGACGGCGGCGCCGTGGCCAACGACTTTCTGATGCAGTTTCAGGCAGACATGATCAGCACCCGGGTAGTACGCCCCCGGCAAACCGAAACCACCGCCATGGGGGCCGCCTTTCTCGCCGGGCTGGCGGTGGGCCTGTGGCAGAACACAGGGCAACTGGCCGCCACACTCGCAGAAGACAAGACATTCAAGCCCCGGATGAACCAGGATACCCGGGCCCTCCTCTATCATGGCTGGCAGAAGGCGGTGACTCGTGCACGAGACTGGGAAGAGCATGATTAATACCGATCGCATTAAACATTCGATCTTTTTACGGTCATGCCAATCTCGGACAAAGGGTCCGCTCCACCGACCCGAACAAGCACATCCTTGTGACGCTCAGCACATGACGTCCCTGTCATGTGATGGTCGGTGAAGCAGATCCCTTTGCCCTCCTTGATGTTGCAGAGTCGCCTGTTGGCACTGTCTGCGGGCAACTCGGTACTCAAGAAGAGGCAACAGAGAACGACTACCACGACCGTGAAATGCCAGGGATGGCATTTCCGAGCCCTCAGGGATGAGTTCATGGCGTGTCATGGGAGGCGGCTGTGTTGCCTCTGGGGTACAGACCAAATCCTGCTCTGGTGATTAATGTAATTGATATAACAGCCAATAAGGAACCAGATGACTACAGACTCCCCTCTTTATGATGTGTTGGTGATCGGCGGTGGTGTCAACGGTACCGGCATCGCCATGGACGCGGCGGGTCGCGGTCTCAAGGTGTGCTTGTGCGAAATGAAGGACTTGGCCTCGGCCACTTCGTCAAACAGCAGCAAGCTGGTTCATGGCGGTCTGCGCTATCTGGAGCATCATGAACTTGGTCTGGTCAAAAAGGCGCTGACCGAGCGCGAGTTACTGCTGCAAAGCGCCCCACACATCATGTGGCCGCTGCGCTTTCGTCTTCCTCACCGCCCGCATCTTCGTCCGGCCTGGATGATCCGCGCCGGCCTTTTTCTTTACGACCACCTCGCCCGGCGCAAGCGACTGCCGGGCTCCTGCGCCATTTGCTTCAATGCCGACAGCCCCTTGCAAGCACACATTACCAAGGGCTTCGAGTATTCCGACGCTTGGGTGGACGATGCCCGGCTGGTGGTACTGTGCGCCATCGCCGCCCGCGAGCAAGGCGCCGAGATCCAGACTCGTACCCGTTGCATCAAGGCCCGGCGTATAGAGGGCCTCTGGCACCTGACGCTGCAAAACACCGACACCGGCGAGCGGCGGCAATGCCGCAGCCGGGCGTTGGTCAATGCCGCCGGCCCCTGGGCCAGCTCGCTCTTTGCCGATACCATGGCGATGCCTTCCCCCCGGCAACTGCGGCTGGTCAAGGGCAGCCATATTCTGGTGCCGCGACTGCACGACGGGCCCGAGGCCTATATCCTGCAAAACGAGGACCGGCGCATCGTGTTCGTGCTCCCCTATCAGGAGCACTTCTCGCTGATCGGCACCACGGACGTGGATTATGAAGGGGATCCGGCCGAGGTCGCCATCGACGATGCCGAAGTGGCGTATCTGTGTAATCTGGTCAACGGCTATTTCAAACGGCAGGTAAGCCCGGGAGATCTGGTGTGGCGCTATTCCGGGGTGCGCCCCCTGATAGACAATGCAGACGGTGATGCACAAGGGGCCTCCCGCGATTACAGCTTCGAGTTGGATGCGCCCGGGGGCGAGCCCCCGTTATTGTCGGTATTCGGTGGCAAGCTCACCACCTATCGCCTGCTGGCCGACGCCGCCACCAGTACTCTGTGCCGCTTCTTTCCCGAAGCCGGCCCGCCCTGGACCCACACCGCCGTGCTGCCCGGTGGCAACTTCAGCACCCAGGCCCGGCTGGCCAAAGCGCTGCGATTCCACTATTCCTGGCTGCCCGATGTCCTGCTACAACGCTTTGTGCGCAGCTACGGCACCCTGTGTCACCGGTTTTTGCAGGGCTGCGAGCAACTGGACGATATGGGGGAGGCCTTTGGCGACCACCTATACCGGAAGGAAGTGGATTATCTGATAGAGCACGAATGGGCCACCACGGTGGACGATATTCTGTGGCGCCGCACCAAGCTGGGCCTTGAACTGCAGAACGACGAACAAGAGCGCTTGCAACACTACCTACAGGCACAGGGCTTAAGTATCTGATCATATTGAGGCCTCAGACAACACCGGAGCATCACAGAGGACAAAGGGATCTGCTCTGCCGACCCACCGCGCCAAGGATGGCGCGGTGGAGCCTACAAGGATGTATTCACGGCGAGTCGGATGAGCGGGTCCTTTGTCCGACGTTGACACTGAGCTGAAATAGATCATTCGTTTAGTCGGATTGGTATCAGATCCCGGGCTGCCGCTCGTCCAGCAGGGCCATGATGTCTGCCACCGGCAGCGGCCGGTAAAAATAGTAACCCTGTACCATCAATGGACCAAAATCGGCCAGCAAATCAAGCTGTTCCTGCTGCTCCACTCCTTCCACCACCAGGCTCAGCGACAACTGCTGCGCCAGGCTGACAATGGTTTTCAGCAACATGAAGGCACGCTCGTTCACGCTGGCCTCGACCATGAAGCTGCGGTCGATTTTCAGCTCATCCAGCGGATACTGATGCAGACAGGCCAGCGCCGAGTAACCGGTGCCGAAATCATCGAGCGAAATTCTGAAACCCATCTGGCGCAAGCGCTCCAGCATGGCCACGCACGTGTCTGTATGCTCCATCATGGTGGTTTCGGTCACTTCCAGCTTCAGCCGTGTCGGCGCTATGCCGGCATTATCCACGCAGGCCTGCAGCCAGTCGGCAAAGTCCGGCTGGCTGAACTGCTGAGCGCTGAGATTAACGGACACCATCGGCAGTTGCGGATAATCTTGCAGCCAGTTGGCCACCTGGGCACAGACCTGCTCCAGCACCCAGCGATCCAGCCGTACCGACTGACCACTTTGCTCCGCCACCGCAATAAATTCATCCGGAAAGACAGGGCCCAGTGTCGGGTGCTGCCAGCGTAACAAGGCTTCCATCGCCAGGATCTCGCCGCTACTCGAACACACCTGGGGCTGATAATGCAGGCTCAGGCCCTCGCCCGCGGCGGTGTTGAGCACATGATGCAAACTGTGCTCGATTTGCAGTTCCCGATGATGCAGATCGTGCTGTCGCTGATCCACAAACTGAAAGCGGTTGCGCCCTGCCCGCTTGGCCATGGCATGTGCATGCTCCGCCGCCTGCAGCAGACCGGCATTGTCGGTGGCATCCCGCGGATAAATGGCAATGCCGATACTCGATTGCAGCTTGACGATGTTTTGATCGGCCAACACTATCGGCTGACCCAGCAGGCCCAGCAACTTGTCGGCCAGTTGGGCCATGGCGGCATCCCCCGCCCGGCTGTGGCGCAACACCGCAAACTGATCGCCCTGCAGCCGCACCAGGGTGTCGGCTTCATCCACCGCCGCCTGCAAGGTACGTGCCTGCTGGCGCAATACATCATCGCCCCAGGCCAGCCCCAGTTGCTCATTCACCGGCCGCAGACGGCCAATATCAAGCACCATCAAGCCCACCCGTATCTTGTTTCGCTCCGCTTCGGCCAGGGCCTGATCGAGCCGGCTGGTCAAGAGCTGGCGATTACCCAACTGGGTGAGTGGATCCTTGAAGGTAAAGAGGCGGCGTTCGTCATGAACAGACTTGAGGCCGGTCAGATCATGGCCGATGGCGACGCGATGCGTCACCCGGCCCCCCTCATCGGTCAGGCTATTGATATTGAGCCATTGCAGATAGACTTCGCCCGTCTTGCGCCGGTTCCACACCTGGCCGCTCCAACTGCCACTTTGTTGCAACTGCTGCCACATAAGTCGGTAAAACTCGGGTTCGTGCCGAACCGACTGCACCAGCCGAGGGGTCTGACCGATGGCTTCTTCCGCTTCATAACCGGTGATCTGGGTAAAGGCCGCATTAACCTGCTGAATGATACCTTCTTCGTCGGTCACCATGATCGACTCTATCGAATGATCAAACAGGTGCTGCAACAGCTGACGCTTGAATTGCCTACTGTGGCCCGAAGAGAAACCAGACAACTCGGCTGGTAGCGGCCAATTTTTCGTATACGTGGTGATGTTCTGCACTGCTCGGGTATCCTTACCAGGTGTGCTAGGTTACTGTTATTTATTAATTTTTACATCTTAACTCTAACACAAGCATCATTCAGAACCTTGCGCCATGTCAAAATCCGCTGTTACGGGTCACAAACACAACAAAGGGCGCCGGGGCGCCCTGCTCTATTCATGATCCCTTATCAACGCAGTGGTCAGTGGATCACTTCACGACGGTTGAAGGTACTGTCGTTGGCCCGACGACGTGGCTGAGTCAGAATATCCAGCCGAGCTTCGGGATCGACCAGCTCACCACCCCGATCCGGTCGCAGCCAAGTATCCAGTTCTTCAATCACAACCTTTATGCCTTTCTGTTCCTTATCATAAGGAGCCACCACAACATTTTGAGAGTCAAGCCCCAGCATCAGGGCAGGATCGAGAACTGGACTGTAGCCCGACCGTCCGCCAGACAGACTATAGTCAGTATGCTTGTCTTCCAGAAGCTGATTCTTCGTATCGAAGTAATTCAGGCGCGTTGTCATCTGGCCAGCTTCCCCCACCTTGACTTCAGTATCCGCCAGCGTCAGAAAACCATACCGTAATTTGTCTTCTGCCTGCCCCAAAGAAGTTCCACTTTCAAGCCCCGAGGTTCCGTCATGATCGACAATGTTGAGTGCCAACGGCAAAGCTAATGCAGTTTCGGCAAAAGGTTCATCTTTAATAAACTTCAGTTTATCCGGGTTCAGTGTGATCAGGTGCTGTCCTGGCACAGGCTCCGAATAAGTCAACGTCAAGTCGGAATATGACAACATAGTCTCCAGCTCGGCCTGAACATTGCCGTTAGTCTTAAGACCCCCGGCAAACCCACCGCTGTAGCTGGGCAGCGGCTTACCAGCTACATCCAGCCCCTCCACGGTAAAAGAGGGTTTGGTGATGAAATTCACACCGGGTTTGCCGGCATATATCACATCGCCTTCAACATCGCCGGCAATGGCAGTAGCCTGCAGCACGGCAGGCACGGTCCGGCCGATGTTCTGAATATCACCTTCCGTTGTCAGCTTGCTATCTCCTTCGGGAATATATCCGGCGACCCAGGGTGCAGCCGCCACTTCGAGCAAACCAACGATGTTACTCTTGAGGGAGTGCTGGGAGATAGTTTCATTATCAGCATTGAATGCAAAATCCCCATTATTCCCCCTGAAGCCGGGATTTTTAATTTCAGCCTTAATAGAGTTATCAATTTTTTGCTCTGATAACCACGCTAGAGGCAATAGTTGCTCATTAATATCTAATGCCGAGACACCAAAATAAAGTGTATCACCGGCATGCGCCAGTACGGTGCAATTATCGGCATCTTGCTCATAGTTAAAGCCATCATCGCTGCTGCATTTTACCGGCTTTTGTATCTGCCAGGATTTAGGAACAAAAGCCACACTGTCTGTGATACGCTTGCCATAATCACCCTCTGGCAGAGCCTGCTGAATACTTACTGTAAGCACATCCGCAACGGGATAACTCAAGAAAGCACCACTAACAGGTAAACGCAATGCTTTGCTATCGTAGGGTGACAAGGTGATAACATTGTCACCCCTGCTCAGAGTGATCGCTTCTTGCGAACCACTTTCGTTGCTATCAAAGTGCAACAAGACCTCAGTCTCGCCATTCTCAGGCAAGCAAGCTCCGGTGAGTCTCATGGCCGATTTTCCACCTGCATAGGCGGTATCAATGATAAGCCGGAGTTCTCCAGAGTCCCCTCCGCCACTCCGCCCGTTTACCATACAGGTTTTTTCACCGTCAACATAACAGACCAAATCATTATCGGGCTTGGGGTTAAGGTTACCATTGCCGTTACTTTGGTAACCTAACTCAAAGTAATAATTCAGTTTCTGGGCTTCACTGGATATATTTCGGCTGGCCTGCCTTTGGAAGTCTTTAAATTTGTATATGTTTTTCGATGGTTTTCTCTGATTCTTGACATGCACAGTCGCATTTTCTTTATAGAGAGCCTCGGACGAGCAAGTCGCATCACCACAGGCTTTCACGGTAAGATCGGCGCTACAGCTGTTGAAGTGCAGTTCATAATGGTGAACTTTATCCGATACCGATACCTCCAACTCACGATAGTGGATCGCCGAGCTTCCCTCCATTTCGAGATCAACGACGTTAACGGCACCATAAATACGCGTGGACCCTCCCATTTCCAGGTCTCCCTGAATATAAAGATGGCCGTAAATGTCCGATGAGCCTGCCAGATCCACGTCACCGTCGTCGCCATCATCGTCCTGATCACCATAAACCAGCACCAGTAATGACTGTCCATCCAATCCCAACTCGGCACTGCCTTCGAGTTCCAGCTCGTCGCGGACATACAGGCGAGTAATACCATCACCCGTAGGTATCAACCTGCTACTGCCGCCCAGCTCCACATCCTCAAACCAGTAATCCCCGGAGGTCTGGTAGAGACGGGAGCTTCCTCCCAGTTTCAGCGAGCGAGCCTGAACCGCTCCATACAATTTACTGCTTCCAGTGACTGTAAGGTCCGCCATACTGGACAAATTACCGTACCAGGTCAGGGA
The DNA here is from genome assembly GCF_046521305.1 of Oceanisphaera submarina. Classification (NCBI taxonomy): domain Bacteria; kingdom Pseudomonadati; phylum Pseudomonadota; class Gammaproteobacteria; order Aeromonadales; family Aeromonadaceae; genus Oceanisphaera; species Oceanisphaera submarina. The sequence continues at coordinate 62,023 of NZ_JBKGFN010000007.1, forward strand.
CCCGGCCAGTTCGATATCATCATCACCATAATGAATAAGATTTACCGGTAAATCGACACTGCCCAGTGGAGAACCACCTGTCAGATTAACCTTATCTCTGACATACAGATTAACTTCACCCTGCGTAGTGATGATTACTTTTGAACTACCGGACAGACTAAAGGAGTCCATCCAGTAATTTCCAGCCTCAAGATATAAGTCGGCACTGCCACTGGCCGATATTTCATCACGAATAACAACATCACCATCATTAGTAAGGTGGATATCACAACTGCCACTGGCACTGACGGAATTATACTCGGATTTGGAATAGGTGATATTGCCGGAGCCGCGGCATGTGGCATTATTGTTCGCAGAGGTAGTCTTAAATTCAGGTAGAGAAAACGGATAATCGTTAAAACCCGGCAAGGAATAATTAGGCGTAATATCGCCGGTTATTTTGCATTTTCTTCCATCACAGCGGCCCTTCAAGTCATCGTTTTTTATGAAATCAAGATCACCACTCTCGTTACGAGTTCCATTGATTACAGTCCCCCCTTCCATATCAATTTCGCCGTTATTATTGTGGCTTTGCGCTGCATAGGGAAACAAGGTGTCAATATCGGCAGCCAACCCGGAAAAGGGAAAAAGCAAGGTACTCAACAAGCAGTATTTAATTTTCATTCAATCACCTCTACTTCTATGTTGCGGATCACCGTCAGTTGGCCAGAGTCACAGTTTCCAACCGCGGTCACATTTACCTGTTTAATTCCCGCAGCCTCGGCTCTATTAAGCGGATCGACTATATAAGCACTGCAGCCATTCATATCGTCTTCCTCGGAAACCACATCGGCATCGATACTGTTCAGCAAAGCAAAAACTTGTTTTTCCAGTACCGACTCGGCGGCCAGGCGGGCCTTCAGCGCCTGAACTTCGTACACCAGCTGCTGGCTGCTCTGGCTCGACAAGGTGGCCAGGCCCGCCATCAGGGCCGCCAGCACCAAAATGATAAAGAGTACACTCAGCAGCATGCTGCCACGCTGCCCTGGGCAAAGGTCGGGAGTGATATCAGGGTTCATAAATCACCTGAATCTGGCTGGGCAACACCAATTCTCCTTCTCGGGTCGCCAGCCTGAAATTGACGCCCAGCAGTTGAAGAGGCCCATTGTAGCCTGTATAAAGCGCGTCGGATGTGAGGCCGGTCAACATCAAAGTTTTGTCAGACCAATCGGTGGTACCTTCTTTTTCCTCTCGCCAGAGTTCGCCTTGATTATCCAGGCAAAAACGCACCTGCCACCGCTGCAGTAGAACATAGCGCTCACCCATGCCTTCCCACTCAAAACTGGGCAACGGGCTATTAAAGGCATCCTCAAAAGGCAGTATGGCGGGTGCCGGTGCTGCCAAATTTTTAAACTCGGCGACATTGGTGGGCAATGGCTGCTGCGGATAATCCTGCCACACCGCTTCGCCGCTGTCGGCCCGCACCGCCAGGTTAACGCCTTCAATGGCGTTACCTTGCTGTACCAGCGGAATAATAAAGCTCGCACTTTCGTCTTTTACCTGACCGAGATAACGACCCGACGCCAGAACCGGCACGAAGGAGACACAACGCTTATTAATGCCGTCATCGTTGGCACTCACATACACGCTCGGGCTGTAGGCCAGGCTGAGTTCTCGCTTGATACGCTCCATGGCGAAACGGGCGCCGGCAAGGGCCTGACCACGCTCGGCGGTACCCACATAAGTCGTGGCCATGTCGGCGATGAAACGGGTGCCGAAGATGGCGCTGATGCCGATCAGCACCAGCACAATCACCAGCTCCAGCAGGGTAAAGCCACGCGCCTTCATCGAATGTTGTACCTGTGCAGGGTAAAGGAGAGGGTAGAACCCCGCTCGATGCTGACTTTTATCTCTACCTGTTTGAAGATATTGGCAGGATCATCGTCGTTCATTGCCACACAGGTTTCTACCGTGAACCGTCGGTAAAGCCGAACTTCTGTTAAACCCAGCTGATTAGCCAGTTCCTCGCCATTAATGGCACCATCATCACACCAGATCTGAAAGTCATCCACGTCATCAAAATCGCTTAAACCACTTTCCTTGCCGTCTGTAGCAAAATTTTTCTCTTTGGTGCAGTTGACTGTACACCTGAGCTGTTTGTCGGGCTGGTTACGCTCATCAAACTTCACCGCCAGCACGTGCTCGGTCAGGGCTTCGGCCAGTGATACGGCCCGGAACTGAAACACGGGATCAAGCTGACGCGGCTGACTTGCAAAGAAGAGCCCGCCCCCGACCAGTACTATGGCCAGTATCATCAGCCCCAGCACAAATTCCAGCAGGCTGACGCCGCTGTTGCGGCGGTTATTGTGACGATAGGGGCTAGGGTGCATGAATATAACCCTCGGTTTCGATATGAACGGTTTTGCCGCCTATCGTTATTTCAAGGGTCTCGACAAGCCGGGTATCATTAATAAAGGGACGTCCCAAACGGCTGTCTTCACTTAGAAATTCAATATCTTCTATTTTTTCTGCCACTTTGCCAAATTGCAGTACCAGAGGTAAATTCCGGTTTGCCTTGATATCGAGCTTTCGACTACCGACAAACAGCCCGTTAACCGTATGTTCATCAAGCACGTTATCGGCAAGCAGCGTTGCCGTAGACTCGCAGTTTTGGGTAAGAGAAAAAGCGGTGTTGGTAATAACGACTCTGGCACAACGCTGTAAACCGGCACCTGTTTGCACGGCCTTAGGGTCGTTCATGGCCCGTAACTGCACCAGGCGCAACAGGCCAACCAGGTTATCCGCCTGCAATCGTTGTTCGAACTGGCTACCTAACTGCAGTCGTGGCAAGGTCACCGCCGCCAGTATGCCAATCAGCACCAGCACCAGTATCAATTCGATAAGGGTAAAGCCAAGGGGTTTATTCATGAGGTTAAAAAAGGCGGCCTAAGCCGCCTTTAAAAGTATTAATTATCACACGAAGAAATGTCAGCACTAATTTTTGGCAAAAGAGCAGGCTTAGCAGGAGTAGCTCCGTTTTGAGCTGCTGCTTTTTGCGCTTCGTAATAGACAACTTCACACGTTACTGCTTTACGATTTTCAGGGCGAATACGAATGCCCCTTGCAGTAGAACCATCTGCTGCTGCATCTATGACTGTCACGTCATAAGCTGCCAGATCAAAGTCCTGTAAGGTCCCCAAAATACCAGTATTGTTTACTTCTGCTTTAGGGTAACCCGCCAAAAATGCAACACCATCAAAACCTGTTACTACTTCAGAAGTGCCATCCGCTTCTTCTTTCCCATCGAGTATGGCACGGGTATTAGCCAATGTTACCGCCGACTGAAGTGAGCCTTTCAGTGCATTGATATTCGCCTCATACGCATCACCCTGTAGGTTGATAAAGCGCGGTGCAGCCACGGCACCCAGAATACCCAGGATGACGATAACGATAACCAGTTCGATCAGGGTAAAACCCGCTGTTTTTCTCATGCTTTCCTCATTTTTCCGTTAGTGATAGATAGTGATATGGTGGATATTTCTGTTTTGATCATACTGGTCCAGATAAAACCCTTCAATCTCTTTCATCTAAAATGATATCGAAGATATTCCTGTAAATCAGTCATTTTGCATTGCTAGCCCTTGACCACCTTCATCATGTCCCACATGGGGGTAAAGATGCCCAGCGCCAGGATCAACACCATGATAGAGATACAGACGATGAGGATGGGCTCGATTTTCGAGGTCAGGTTGGTGATGTCGTAATCCACTTCTTCTTCGTAGAAACGGCCTCCTTCCATCACCATTTCGTCGACTCGCCCGGTTTCTTCACCCACTCTGAACATCTGCAGAATAAGGGGCGTAAATACCCGGCTTTGCTCGGCCACCGCCGACAGGCTGTGACCCGACGACAACTGTTCGCCCATACCCAGAATGGCGCGGGTCAACCAGGCGTTGCCCGTGGCACTGCCCGCCAGGGTCAGTACCCGGACTATGGGTACGCCGGCGGTCAGCATCATAGCAAAACTGCGGCAAAAACGAGCCAGTAAAATGCGTTTTATCAGCGGGCCCATGATGGGAATACGCAACTGCCAGCAGTGCCAGCGCAATCGACCGGCTGGGGTGTTGACATAACGCCACAGCAATACGCCTGTTACCGGCAACCCCACCGCCATATGACCGATGTACTGGGTAAAAAAGCTGGACGTGGCTATCAGGAAACGGGTGGTCCAGGGCAAATCGGCCCCCAGGCTGGCAAAAATACCGCTGAAGGCCGGGATCACATAGATGTTCATCACCACCATGGCCGCAACCATGGTGATGCTGACAAACACGGGGTAGCGAATGGCGGCCTTGACCCGGCGGCGGGTGTCCAGTTCCAGCTGAAAGTAATGGGCCAATTGCAAGAAAGCCTGCTCCAGCTGGCCGGTGCTTTCGCCGACTTCCACCAGTGACACATAGAGGCTGCTGAACAGGTGCGGATGGGCCGCCAGGGCATTGGCCAGGGTCTGGCCCTGATTCAGCGACGAGGCGACCTCGTCCAGCGCCCCGCTCATCACCTTGCTGTCGGTGGTGTCTCTCAGTCCTTCGACGATGCGCAGTATGGGAATGCCTGCCCGGGTCAGGGAGGCAAACTGGCGGCTCAGTATCAGCAGCACCTCCGGCTTGACGCCCCCTTTCAGGAACTGCTGCAGTTGCATCCAGCCCTTGGTACCGGCGCGAGTCTCCTTGATCTCGACCGGGAGCAAACCCGCGCTCAGCAGACTCTCGGCAGCCGCCTGAGACGAGGCGGCTTCCAGCCGGCCTTCGTTAAGCTGGCCCTGACGGTTTCGGGCTCTGTATTGGTAAAACGCCATTATTCCACCCACTCGGCCAGACGAAGCACTTCACTCAGGGCAATATCACCCGCCAGCGCCAGCTGCAGGGCAGAACGTGCCAGTGTAATGTAATCGGGCTCGGCCGCTACCAGCTCGTTAAAACGTTCTATATTCTGCTCGCGCAGGGTGTCGGCCATATCCTGGGTGATCTCCAGCCATTCATAAACCCCAGCCCGTCCCTTGCAACCGCTGTGGTTGCAGCTGGCACAGCCTGCCCCCCGATAAAAAAGACCGTCGGCAAGAGTGGGCTCCAGATACCGTAAGAACTGCCGTTCGCTCTGCTCGGGTACATGCACCACCCTGCAGTGTTCACACAGACGGCGCACCAGTCGCTGGGCCAGCACCCCCTTCAGGGTGCTGGCTACCAGATAACCGGGGACACCCATGTCCATCAGTCGCACCGCCGAGCTGGGGGCGTCGTTGGTATGCAGGGTAGACAGCACCAGGTGACCGGTCAGCGCGCCACGCATGGCTATTTCGGCGGTTTCCTGATCGCGCATTTCACCAATCAGCAAGATATCCGGGTCCTGCCGCAGGCTGGTGCGCAGGATGCGGGCGAAGGTCAGGCCCGCCTTGATGTTCACCTGTACCTGATTGACCCGTGGCAATTGGTATTCCACCGGGTCTTCGGCGGTGATGATCTTGCGATCCGGAGTATTCAGTTCACTCAAGGCGCCATACAGGGTGGTGGTTTTACCGCTGCCGGTGGGGCCGGTCACCAGAATAATGCCGTTGGGACTGGTCAGCTTGCGCCGGAAGGCCGCCAGCAGTGCCGGCGGCATGCCGGCTTCTGCCAGGCTACGAACACCGCTTGACTGATCCAGCAGTCGCAACACCACCGCTTCGCCATGTTGCACCGGCATGGTAGCCATGCGCACATCCACCGGGCTGTCTTTTATTTTCAGGGCGAAGCGGCCATCTTGCGGCAGCCGCCGTTCGGCAATGTCGAGCCCGGCCATCAGCTTGAGCCGGGAAACCAGCGCCGGGGCTATGTTCACTTCTTTAAGCTCGGTTTCCTGCAACAGGCCGTCGATACGCATACGCAGCCGGATCAGGCTTTTCTCGGGCTCGATATGCACATCGGAGGCGCCAATCTGCAGCGCATCTTCAAACATCGAATACAGCAACTTGGCCACGGTGGCGTCGCTGTCGTCCAGCCCCGCCGCCTCCAGTGCCGGTCGGTTGGGAGTATTCTCGCCCTGCAGTTGCTCGGCCAGGTTGGCAATGTCGTCGGTACGCCGATACAGCAGATCATAAAGCCCCAGCAACTGATCCTGCGGCGCCACCGCCAGCTTTATCTCACGTGGCACCAGCAGGTTGGCGATGGCATCCTGGGTGTCCAGATCCGCCGGATCCGACAACACTACGGTGGCCTGGGTATCGTCTGCCGCGATGACCAGCGCCCGGTGGCGACGGGCGTAGACTTCAGACAACAGCTTGACCGCCTGACGATTTATCTCGATTTTGTTGAGATCCAGCAAGGGCAGGTCCAGCTGTCTGGCCACAAAGCCGAGCAACTCCAGTTCGGTCAGAATGCCCATCTGCACTATCAGAGTGCCGATACGACCGCCTTCGCGCTGCTGCTGTTGTAAGACCGACTCCAGTTGCTGGGCACTAATGACATCATGCTCTATCAGCAGCTCGCCGAGACGTTTAGTGAGTTTGCGCTGTGCCATGTTGCTCCAGTTGCTGTTCTACAAAACGCTGCGAGGCCATGCCCAGATCGGCACTGGTCCGGGCCTGTTGAAAGGCCGAGGAAAAGTCTTCACCCAACTGGCGCTGGCATAGCCCCAGCCCCAGCCACCAGCCACCTACCCGACTATGCTCCAACAGCTGGCGATACGTCTCTGCCGCCCGTTCACACTGACCGCTGCGCCGGGCCATATCTGCCTTGAGGCTGTAATAGTCGAGGTGTTGCGATAAGGACGGAGAGGATTCATCCAATACCTGAAGCGCCGCGTTATAACGTTGCTGTTCGGCCAGCAGGCGGGCCAGTGCCAGGCGCATGTCGGCCTGGTCCGGGTCCAGCTCCAGTCCCTGCTGCAGCTGGGACCGGGCCTGATCCAGGGCGCCACGGCCAAACTGAAGTGAAGCCAGTCGCAGCCGGGTTTCCTGATCGTCCGGGTATTCAGCCAGCGCCTGAGCCAGTCGAAACTCGGCCCGGGCCCAGTCACCGGCGGCCAGAGCCGCATCGGCCTGCCGGCCGATGTCGGCCAGCCAGTCGCCCCGGCTCAGGGTCACTTCGCTGATGCTGAACGAACTTTCCGCCGCCGGTGGCGCCACCATGAGGTCGGCCCACTCGGACAGTTCCCACTCTTCTTCATCGGGAGCCTGAGCCTGAGCCGTCTGTACCAGCGGCAGCAGCATCAGTAATAGTCGAGACCAATAACGAGCGCCTTTCATCAACGGATACCGCTATGCAATGACGTGAAGGGTTCGGGCAACGGCGGATACCATTTTTCCAGCAGATCGCGTGAGCGCTGTAGTTCGGTCTGCCAAGTGTTTTCATTCACCACCACAGGACGCAGCATGATCACCAACTCGCTTTTTTGGTTACCTATTTTCTGACTCTTGAACAGTTGCCCTATCACCGGAATTTCACTCAGAATGGGCAAACCGGTTTCACTGCTGGACTGTTTTTCCTGCATCAGACCGCCGATGATGATCATCTCGCCGGAGCGGGCCTCGACGATGGTGTCCGATTCCCTGATGGTGCTGCTTGCCAGCGGCAAAGCCACCGCCTGACTATCGCCAAACTGGATGATCTTGGTCACATCCGATACTTCACTCACCGAGGGGTGAATATGCAGCAGCACCTTGTTATCTTCCGCTATCTGCGGCGTGACATCTAGGGATATGCCGGAAAAGAAGGGGGTCAGCTCAATATCGGGCGTGGTTTCACTGGTGGCACTATTGGTAGTAGTGGTCAGCGAAAAATCGGTAACAAAATATTCGTCGGTGCCGACCTTGATCACCGCCTTCTGGTTATTGCTGGTGGTCACCCTGGGGTTCGAGAGCGTATTGACCTCGCCCTGGGTTTTCAGCAGTGTGATAACGGAGGTAAAATCGCCGTCACTAAAGGTGAACACATTGTCGACATACGACTGAAAAGAGCCTCCTGCGCTCACCAGGTTCGCAATAGGATTCAGATAATTACCGCTATTTCCGGGAACGGTACCTGTATCCGCACCACGACTCAGATGCTGCCAGTCGATCCCCTGTTCATAACCGTCGTTCAGCTCCACCTCTATGATACGGGCCTCCAGTATCACCTGACGCTTGAGCTGGCGTTCGGCCCGGTTCAAAAAATCTTCCACCAGCGCCAGCTCGTCGGGGGCGGCCCGCACGCTCACCAGTCCGGCCTGGGGGTTGGTGACCACCACCCGGCCGTCTTCGTTGCCAATCAGCCGCCCCAATGCCGACTCCAGATCGGCCCAGAAGTCGTTGCTGGACTCGGTGTTGATGCGGGTCGAGCTGTTGCCGGCGCTATTACCGTCTTCACCGCTCGACAGGCTGCTGCCACTGATGGCGGTTTGCGACAGGCCATCTCGCGACAACATCAGATAATTCACGCTGAAGGTGCGGGTACGTACCCCGTTGGGATATACCTGATAGACACCCCCCTGTTGTTCTATGCCATAACCGTACAACCGGGAAATCGCGGCCATGGTATCGGCCAGGGAGACCTGACTCAGGTTCAGGCTGATGGTGCCCCGCACTTCGGGATGCACGGCAATACTGAAACCGTGCTGGCTGGCCAGGGCATTGAAAAAGTCGGCCGCCTCTACGTCATTGGCGGCAATATTGAAGCGACGAAGTCGCGGCTCGGCACTCGGGGCCGCCGCCGTCGAACGGCCGCCGAGCAATTCCTGCTCTACCGCCGCCGGCACCGCATCCGGACGCATGGTCAAAGCCTCATCCAGCGCGGCCTTGGGTAAAGAGCCATCCGGCGCATGTACACAGGCAGCCAGAGAGGCGCCCAGCAAGGCCACCGCTAAAGGTCGTATCGGAAAATTCATTGGCTACCCGGGGTTGATAATGAGGGAAACAGAGTCAGGGTCAGGGGAGCGCCCTGGCCTTCAAGCAGAATATGATCCGGTGTTATACGCACCAGCCGGTAGCTGGCAACCGCATCACCGGTTTGGTAACGGCGGCCATCGATAATGGCGCTGGGCCGGTTGCCGCCGGTAAAGATGGCCTGTAACCGAAACGGAGCCGGCTGCCGATGTTGCGTCTGAGGGGGCGATTCAACGGCCATCGGCGTTAATGGCCGGGTCGGGTCCTGCAGACCCGTGGTGCTGCTCAACAGCAGCAGCAATAACGAATTAACCACGCAACAGCTCCTTGTATTGGCTGATGGTAAAGAAATCGAGACGAATACTGGCCTCTGGATATTCCTCCAGCTCAAATTCCAGGCCACGCCAGAAGACTCGTCCGGACAGCTGTTCCAGCCGCTGTACATAATCGAGCAACGCCATATAACTGCCGCTTAAATGCAGGCTCAAATCATGCCGATACAGGGGCTCGACATTTTCTGCCGCCGTCAGCCGTTGAGGCGGCTGATTGCTCAGCTCCCGCAGTTCCAGCCCCTGGCTCTGCTCGAGTATGGTCAGCAACAACCCGGACATCTGCTCCGGGCCCACCAGGGTGCGCATGCGCTGCTCGACATTCTTGTTGAGTTTATTCAGTCGGCGGTTCAGCCGTGCCAGCTGTTGCTCTCGATCACTGTTCGACAACCGGGCTATGCCCTGAGTGAGTTCATCACGCAGTTGTTGTTGCTCGGTCAACTGGCGGTGAAGCCCACGCTGTTCCTGCTCCAGACGCATCACACCGGCCTGCATCGTGGCTTCGTAAAGCAGCAGCCCCATCCAGGCCAACAGCGCCCAACTGACACCCAGCACCAGCCAGCGCTCCCGACCGGACAGGACATCGAAGCGTTGCTGCCAGTCTTGCAGCCGTTGGGTTAATCGGCTCATGGGGTCACCTCTGCGCTATAGAGGCTGAAGCCCAGGCCGCCTTCGGGCCGTCGGCTGATCTCGAGCTGGCCAAAGCCATGGCCGCGCAGGCTGTCGCGCTGCTCGAAGCCGAGGATCCAGGCCGGTACCTGGCTGGCACTGGCGGCCTCACCACGCAACACCATGCGTTTGCCTTGCAAGGTCAGGCCCTGCAAAGCCACCCCCTGCCAGGGAATACGTGCCAGATCGTTCAGGGTATTGGCATAAGACACAAAATTTTCCTGCTGCAGGACGTTCAGCAACCGCTGCCGCACGTTAATGTTCTGTTCTATCCGTTCCTGCTGACCGTCATCCTGCCGGCTGTTGAGCGCGGCCAGTCCCTGGCGCAGCTGGTTCAGATCGCTTTCACCGGACAACACCGCCGCCTGCAAGGCATGATTCTGTTGCTGCAACTGATACTGGCTGAGGCCCGCATAGGCGAACATGATGCCCCAGAGCAAGACGATGACCAGGCCAATGCGCCACAGCAAGGCAATGGAGGCCGGGTCTTGCGAGGGTTTGAGGGCAGCCTGATAAAACTCGATGCGCCGTTTCACGCTTGCTCCTCCCGCAATATCCCCAGCGCCGGCAGGCTGATGGGGCTCAGGGTGTCGCTGGTTAAAGACTCGGACTGAATATTGAATACCTGACTGATTGCCTCCTGAATGGCCGGTGTCACCCGCCGAGGCAGTGCCAGGTACCAGCGATTGGGCGCATTGAGCTTGAGCTGCCCGACCGCATAATCGATGCTGCGCTGCAGCTCCAGCAACAGGTTGTCGAATACAAACTGATCGACCGGCATCCGCTCGTCATCCAGCGCCTGAAAGCCGCGTATGGTACGGGAAAAATGCCATTGCCGCTGATGAATAAAGGTCAGGGTCAACTCCTGCCCCGGCATCTTGTGCAGCAAAAGGCCCCGGACCTCAGGCTCAAGCAGGTTGGCCATGGCCAGTTCATCCACCCCTATGGTGGCGATGTCACATTGCGGCGTCACCGCCTGCACCAGCTCGGCCAGGCGATCCCGCTCGCTGCTGTATACCGCAATGCGTGCCTGCCCCGTCGGGCTGGCCGGCAGCTCGATATAGTCGAACAACAGGGTGTCTAACGGTTTATCCACCAATTCTCTCATACACCAGGGCAGCGCCTGTGCCAGTTCATCATCGGGCATGGCGGGTTTATCTATCTGACTCTGTCGATACCAGAGTCGGCTCAACACCAGATGCAGCCGTCGCCCCTGCCATTGCTGTTCATCCAGCAGTGCACGCAGCGCCTGTGCCACCGGCTCGCCGTTACCGAGTTCACGTCGTACCACCAGTTGTGGCGGGTGTTCATCGATGGCGATCAGGCAGTGAGGAGTAAGATAAATCCCCACCGAAGATGAGGCTTTGGCGGGTTTGAACCAACGAGAGATAAGAGCCATTTGCACCGAATGAAAAAATCAAAACGCCAGTATAAACAGATAAAAACTATTTATAAACAAGCCACTATAAGACAGTTAGAAAAGGGGCTCTAATAGCCCCTCCTTTAAAATTCCATCTTGATTAAAATCAAGGATTCATAGAGATACACCCGGCATAAAAATCAGAGCAACGTCAGGGTCAGATAGATCACCAACGGAATCGTCAGTACCGACAAGGCGTTACCGAGCAGGACTATGCTGGCCATTTTATCGGGCTGACAGCGATATTGTTCACACAATAAATAATTGAGTACCGCCGGCGGCAGCATCACCGACAACGCCAGCAATCGCAACCAGTCTGCGCTGAGCGGCAGCCACCAGGCCACCAGCAGCAGGCTTACCGCCCCGGCCAGCAAATAACCCAGGTTGACCCGCAGCGCCAGTCCCAGATCGCCCATTTCACCGCCCGACAGCCGCACGCCCAGGGCAAACAACATCAGCGGCACCGCTATCTGCCCCAACAGCCCGGCGCTGGTATAGACGAATTCGGGCAACAGGGTCGGATGATCCGCCAACACCATACCCAGCACCGCAGACCAGATAATGGGGTTTTTCAGCCATTGCCAGCGACCGGCCTCGCGCGACAGGATAAAAAGCCCCAGCGAAAAATGAATCAGATTGGACAACACGAACAGTATGATGATGGCGCCGAGCTGATCTTCACCATAGGCCAGCATCATCAGCGGAATGCCTATGTTACCGGTGTTGCGGAACATGCCGCCCAGCACCAGGGTCCGGCGTTCCAGCCCCCGAAAACGAAACAGGCACAACAGCAGGCCCGGCAGCAGTATCACCAGCACGCCCGCCAACATCAGCGGCCAACTGGTACCCAGCCGCACCGGATTGTCGATAAGGGCAGAAAACACCAGCGCCGGGCAGAACACCGCCACGTTGGCCAGATTGACGAATCCCATGTCGGCATGGCGTTGACGACGACCGAAGGCGAAGCCCACCGCCACCACCGCAAATACCGGCACCACTATATTGAGCAGGGTAGAAAACATAGATAGAGACGCAAAAGGCGCCAGTATGGCGCCTTGCTATGGTACTGTCCAGCCGCCGGAACCGGCGGCGGCGGTGCCACGAAACGCTTCAGCCGTAGCGGCTGAACGCCAGGCCGCTGTCGTCGATTTCCGGCTTGTTGCCGCTGATCAGATCGGCAATCAGCTTGCCGGAGCCCGCCCCCATGGTCCAGCCCAGGGTGCCATGGCCGGTGTTCAGCCACAGGTTCTTGTAACGGGTGGCGCCGATAATGGGGGTGCCGTCGGGGGTCATGGGGCGGAACCCGGTCCAGAACACGGCTTCATCTACTTTGCCGCCTTCGGGGAACAGACTCTTCACCGACTCGGCGATGGTGGCACGACGGGCATTGGGCAAGTCGGCATTGAAGTCGGCCAGTTCGGCGGTGCCGGCGGCACGAATACGGTTTTCGAACCGGGTAATGGCCACCTTGTAGGTTTCATCCATCACGGTGGACTGGGGCGCATCGGCGTCGTTCTTGATGTCGATGGTCAGCGAGTAACCCTTGATCGGGTAGACCGGCAGGCGGATACCCAGCGGGCTGAGCAGGAAAGGAGAATAGCTGCCCATGCACACCAGTACCTGATCGGCGGTTTCCAGACCATGAGACGTTTGTGCGCCGCGGATGCTGTCGCCTTCGCTGACCAGGGCCTTGATCTCGGTGTTGAACTTGAACACAACGCCATTTTCCTGACACTTCTTCACCAGCGACTTGGTAAAGAGGTTGCAGTCTCCGGTCTGATCTTCGGGAAAATGCAGGCCGCCCGCCAGCTTGTGCTTCACCCGAGCCAGGGCCGGCTCGCGGGCAATGCATTCGTCCACGTTCAGCATGGCATGAGCCACGTCGAATTCCTGCAACACCTTGATGTCCTTGGCGGCGTCATCAATCTGCTTCTGGGTGCGGAATACCTGCAACAGACCCTGTTTGCGGCCTTCGAACGGCAGTTTCAGCTCTTCCTGCAGCGCGTTGATGCACTGACGGCTGTATTCGGATACCCGTACCATGCGCGACTTGTTAACGCCGTAGGATTTTTCATTGCAGTTGGCCAGCATTGACAGCATAAACTGCCACTGTGCCGGATTGAGGCTGGGGCGCACCTTGAGCGGTGCATGGGACTGGAACATCCACTTGACAGCTTTCTGGGGAATACCGGGGGCGGCCCAGGGAGAGGTCATGCCGAAGGACAGCTGGCCGGCGTTGGCGAAACTGGTTTCTTCGGCAGCGTCAGGCTGTCGGTCGACCACCACCACCTCATGGCCCTGTTGCGACAGATACCAGGCGCTGGTAACACCGACGACACCACTACCTAATACTAATACTTTCATGACACTCCCCTACCAAGATGCTTATATGCCAACAATATCATCTAAAAAAATAATAAAATCCAGAGTAAAACGCAGCGCGAAATCCGGCGGGAGTAACCGGACAACGGCCAGCAAATACGGGGGTTCTATCTTTATCTGACCCCGCTTTTATCGATGGTGTATAAATTCAATAAAAAATAAAAACCCAGAACAATTAACTGGCAAAGCATGAAATGTGACAAACATCTCAATCTGACGAAATCACGATGTCAGGATCCCGTCGCCCGCTCGCCAGCCGGCCAAGAGAGTCGGTCAGAGCCGCCAGCTGTTCCATCTCCGGTCGCCGCCGCTGCTGCAACGGCACGCACAATGCCAGTGCCTGCGCCGCCAGTGATGTCAGCCCGCAGGCCTCGGCCTGTGTGGCCAGCTCTGTCACTACCGCCAACGCCTCCGTCCAGTCTTCGCCGGCCAGGGCGGCCTGCAACAGCCAGACATCGTCCTGATGTTGTTCGCTGAAATCAGCCCTTTGTCTGGCGAAGGGATCGGCGACCGCGTTATCGGCCGCCCTGTCCTCTGCCACCGGCTCCGTCGAGAGTGCCAATACCTGCATCATGGCCTGGTAGAGATCGAAGCGATTAACCGGCTTGGTGACATAACCATTCATACCCGCATCCAGGCTGGCTTCCCGGTCGCCACGCATGGCGCTGGCGGTGAGCGCGATGATGGGAATATCGTGATGTATCCTGAGCTTGCGTATCTGGCGCGTCGCCTCCACCCCATCCAGTATCGGCATCTGCAAGTCCATCAGGATGGCATCGAAGCGGCGCCGGGTCATCAGCTCAACGGCCTGGCGACCGTTGTCGGCCAGCGTGACCGATACCTCGACCTGTTTCAGAAACTCCACGATCAACTGCTGGTTCATTCGATTGTCTTCTGCCAGCAATATCTGTTTTCCTGCCAGCCGGGCGTGATAAAACGCCAGATCCTGCAAGCCTGTCACCACGGCTCGACCTGCGGTATTGGCGTCATCACCCAGCATCTGATTCAGACACAGACGCAGGCTATGCTCTGTGACCGGCTTGGACAGATAATGATGAATGCCCAAGGTCCGCATCTGGACATCTGGCCGCTCCCGGCCGAAGGCGCTCATGATCACCACGCCTATATGGCCAAAATGAGGCTGCTGCACCAGGTAACGGGCCAGATCCAGGCCGTTATCCTGCCCCAGGCAGCAATCGATTAACGCCAAATCCAGCTCAACGCCGCGCTTGTGGAGCAACTCTCTGCCCGTCACTACATCCTGGGCGCCGTACACCACCATCCCCAATCCTCGTAGTAACCGACCCATCAATTCCAGCACCAGGACGTTGTCGTCGACCAACAACACCTTTTTCCCAGCAAGGTGTGCCGGCGGCAACTCGGCCCTGGCTACCGCCGCCGGCTGCGCCGGCAGACTGACGGTAAAGATGGAGCCCCGTCCCGGCTGACTCGAGACCTCGATAGTCCCTCCCATCAACTGCACCAGATGGCGACTGATGCTCAGGCCCAGACCACTGCCACCGTACTTGCGGGTGGTGCTGGCATCGACCTGAGTGAAGGAGAGGAACAGTCGGTCGAGCTGGTCGGGCATGATGCCGATGCCCGTATCGCTGATCTCGAAACAGATCCGGGGCTCGGGATCGGCGCACACCGACACCGTCAACACCACTTCGCCACGCTCGGTAAATTTGACCGCATTGTTGACCAGGTTGACCAGCACCTGTCCCAGCCGTAATGGGTCACCACGCAAACAGTCGGGCACATCGGCGACCTTGTTGATGATGACCTCCAGCTGTTTCTGCTCGGACATGTCGGCAAAGAGCCCGGACAGCCGTTCAAGCAGTTCGTTGATATCAAACTCGATATCTTCC
The DNA here is from genome assembly GCF_046521305.1 of Oceanisphaera submarina. Lineage (NCBI taxonomy): Bacteria > Pseudomonadati > Pseudomonadota > Gammaproteobacteria > Aeromonadales > Aeromonadaceae > Oceanisphaera > Oceanisphaera submarina. The sequence continues at coordinate 77,566 of NZ_JBKGFN010000007.1, forward strand.
AGTTCCAGCTTGCCCGCCTCTACCTTGGTCAGATCCAGAATGTCGTTGATCAACAGCAAGAGGTTGTCGGACGAGTTCTTGATTTTTTTCAGGTATTCGGCCTGTTGCACATTCAGTGGCGTCTGCTGCAACAGGGAAGCAAAGCCGATGATGGCGTTCATGGGGGTACGAATTTCGTGGCTCATGTTGGCAAGAAAGTCGGTTTTGGCCTGAGCCAGCGCAAAAGAGGCCTGGCTCGCCTCGCGCAACTGCCGGTTGCGTACCGCCAGCAACAGCAGCCCAAGGCTGAAGAACAGCAGCAGCAGCAATGCCACTACCATCTGTATACTTTCCCAGCTGTCTTCGGCCTGGAGCCGCCAGGCTGTGATCCGTTCGAACAGAGCAGAAAGATCATCCGCCGCAATCGCTTCGCGCAGCCGTATCACCTCTCCCAGGCTGTGCCGATAGAGCTGATGGTAATAGAGCGTATCCTGCCACTCGGCACCGGCCGCTTGCTGCAAGCGCTCGGCTTCGGCGTCGAGCGCATACAGAAACAACTGGTTAGGCGCGGTCAGATAGAGCCGACTATGCTGCAGTAACTGTTCGTACATCGGCCGGGCCGGCAGTAATTGGAGGGCGTCGGCGAACGACTTCAGCGCATAACGCCCGCGCATATCCGCATCCTGCAGGGCCTGTAGGGTCTCTTGATAATGGTTCAGTTCGGCAAGCACCTCGTCGACGCCTACCAGCGGAGTCGGGTGTTGTTCGATAAACTGAACAAAGTGTGACACCGCCAACGCCAGCGAGGTGACCTGCTCGCTCAGTAGCAGGCCGCTGTCTGCATTGGTCGTCACCCTGTGCTGTTGATTCAGGGCCTTCAGTACCGGCTCGGTCTGCTGCTGTAACGCCTGATAATAGCGATACTGACTATACTGGTTGCCACCATAGCCCAGTAGCAACAAGGACATAATGAGCGCATAAGCCAGTATCGCCCAGCGCGGGGCCAGAAGAATGCGCCGTTTTGCCACCCTCATCATCTTTTGTATCCATCATCTGGTGATATACTCACAATCGCAACCAAAACAACAACATAACGAGAAAAAAACATGTCCGACGAGACTCCACAACAAAGTGTAAACACCAGGGCCAGGTGGGGCATTCTCAGCGCCAACCTGATCCTGTTCCTGTTTTTGCTCAATACGCTGCCTTTCGATCCCGGCGTTACCAAGGGGCTGAGCCTGCTGGTCTTTATTGCCGTGCTCTGGCTGACCGAGGCGGTCCATATTACCATCACTGCCCTGCTGGTGCCGCTGCTGGCGACCCTGCTCGGCGTACTGGATACCAATGCGGCCCTGAGCAATTTCTCAAATTCCATCATTTTTCTGTTTCTGGGTGGTTTTGCACTGGCCGCCGCCATGCACAGCCAGCAACTCGACCGGCTGATTGCCGGCCGGATCCTGCAACTGGCCAGGGGCCGGCTCGGTACCGCCGTGTTTTTGCTGTTTGCGACCGCCGCCTTTCTGTCGATGTGGATCAGCAACACCGCCACCACCGTCATGATGCTGCCGCTGGCATTGGGCCTGCTGAGCTGTCTGGATGCCGAGCGTCATCGCAGTACTTATCTCTTCGTGCTGCTGGGCGTGGCCTACAGCGCCAGCATCGGCGGCATCGCCACCCTGGTCGGCAGCCCGCCCAATGCCATTGCCGCCGCCCAGGTCGGGCTGAGCTTCAGCGAATGGATGGCCCTGGGCCTGCCCATTACCCTGCTGCTGCTGCCGGTGGCCGTTCTGGTACTCTACCTGTTGTTCCGCCCCAAACTGGGCGAGCGTGTCGAGCTGGCCGAAGAGCATATCAGCTGGACCGGCAAGCGTAAGATCACCCTGGCCATCTTTGCCCTGACCGTGTGTCTGTGGGTGTTCTCCGGCCCCGTGTCCAAGGCTCTCGGCGGCCTGGCATCCTTCGACACCATAGTCGCGTTATTGGCCATTGCCCTGATCGGCATCACCCGGGTGGCGGAATGGAAGCACATTGAAAAACACACCGACTGGGGTGTATTACTGCTGTTTGGCGGTGGCCTCACCCTGAGCCATGTGCTGAAAACCACCGGCACCAGCGAGTTCCTCGCCCATCACCTGACCGATATGCTGGGTCATGCCAGCCCCTTCGTGATCCTGCTGGTCATTACCGCCTTTGTGGTATTCCTGACCGAGCTGGCGTCCAACACCGCCAGTGCGGCGCTGTTGATCCCGGTGTTTGTGGCGGTGGCCGAAGGCCTGGGGCTGACCCCGGTGATGGTAGCCTCGGTCATTGCGGTATCTGCCTCCTGCGCCTTCATGCTGCCGGTGGCTACCCCGCCCAACGCCATCGTGTTCGGCTCCGGTTACATTCGCCAGAAAGACATGATGAAGGCGGGTTTTGTGCTCAACCTGGTCTGTATCGGCATGCTGGCGGTGTATTTCTTCGTCTTCGCATGAGGCCCACTCATGCCGTAAACGCAAAAAAGCCGCTGAACGTCAGCGGCTTTTTTCGGGCGCATCCTTGCCGGTTTATTGCTGCCAGAACGGCTTGCTGATCTCCTGATAGCGATCTGATTCATTCAGGCCAATGTCTTTCAGCAGATAGGCCGGCAGCTCGGACAGCTGACGGCGAGTGCGGGTACGCTGCAGCCACAGTTCCAAGGTAGCCAACAGGCCCGGTTGAGCCGGTTTTTTGCCTGAAAAGGACAGGTCTTGAGTTTGATATGTTGTGGTATTCATGATGCGCCTCCTGAGCTGATGTCGGGCACAGCATAGAGAGCCATTGATACCGGCTCAACCCACTTTTATTCGAACGCAGTATTAGTTTTTATAATGTGTTAGCGTTCTATATAAAATAACAATCAACCCTTTATCAATGCCTTAACAAACCATGCACAAGCATGCCGAACAGCACACCATTAAAAAGATTAAAAATCCTACCTCATTTCCTTTCGGGACCAGAGTAACTGCATAAAAAACGAATCAACCGGCCTATCAGCCCACAATCAAGAGGATATTCTGCATAAATACCAAATCACCTCTACAGCCAACCAAATGTGCGCCTTTCGACAATTATTATCAAAATGCAAAAAACACAGATGCGCTGGCTCCACCCCACAACAACAGACAATAACGCCAGATTAACAATAAAAAACAATCAATATCACCGCAAAAGTGGCAGTAACCCCTTTTATCCAAGGTTAAAATACGCCGAGATAGCCAATTGACTCGTTGCTTTTATTGCCCGCTCTCCCTACCCTGCGCCCGCTTATCTATCCTTACATCTGATATATCCCGCTTAGGAGTCACTATGAAACGAGAACAATGGGGTTCTCGCACCGGCTTTATCCTTGCCGCCGTCGGCTCTGCCGTCGGCCTGGGTAACATCTGGCGCTTCCCTTACATGGCATATGAAAATGGCGGTGGCGCCTTTTTCATTCCTTACCTGTTTGCCATGCTGACCGCAGGCATTCCCTTCATGATCCTGGAATTTACTCTGGGTCATAAATACCGCTCCGGCGCCCCCAGGACGCTCAAGGCCCTGAATACGCGTTTTGAGTGGCTGGGCTGGTTCCAGGTCATGATCTCGGCCATTATCGCCTTCTACTATGTGGTGGTGATTGCCTGGGCCATTTCCTATGCCTACTTCGCCTTTACCCAGGCCTGGGGGGAAGACAGCAACGGCTTCTTCTTCGGTGAATTCCTGGGACTGGGCGACGACAGCGCACCTTCCAGCCTGGGTAGCCTGCAATGGCACCTGCTGCTGCCCCTGTGTCTGGCCTGGGCTGCCACCTATTTCGCTACCTACCGGGGCGTAAAAGGCGGTATCGAGAAGGTCAACAAGGTACTGATGCCGCTGCTGTTCGTGATGGTATTGTTGCTGATCGGCCGCATCGCCTTTTTGCCCGGTGCACTAAACGGCATCAATTGGCTACTGGAGCCTGATTTCAGCAAAATCTGGGATCTCAAGGTGTGGTCTGCCGCTTACGGCCAGATTTTCTTCACCCTGAGTGTCGGCTTCGCCATCATGCTGTCTTACGCCAGTTACCTGCCGGAAAAGTCCGACATCAACAATAACGCCTTCATGACGGTGTTGATGAACTGCGGCTTTTCTATGCTGGCCGGTATCATGATCTTCGGTGCCCTCGGCTACATGGCCAATGCCCAGGGCAAGGAGCTGACCGAGGTAGTGAGCTCCGGCGTGGGTCTCGCCTTCGTGACCCTACCTACCGCCATCAACCTGCTGCCCGCACCGGGCGTGATGGGGCCGCTGTTCTTCCTGGCCCTGGTGTTTGCCGGTATCAGCTCCCACATCTCCATCGCCGAGGCGGTCACCACCGGCCTGATGGACAAGCTGGGCTGGAGCCGCCCGAAAACCGCCACCGTCTTCTGCTCGACCGGCCTGGTGGTAAGCCTGCTGTTCATCACCCAGGGCGGCCTGCTGCTGCTGGATCTGGTGGATTACTTCATCAACAACATCGCCCTGCTCGGCTCCTGCCTGCTGGAGCTGTTCCTGGTCGGCTGGCTGTGCAAACTGCAAGATTACCGTGCCCATGCCAACCGCTTGTCCGAGTTCACCATCGGCGGCTGGTGGGCCATCTGCATCAAATTCGTTTCCATCGGTATTCTGGTGGTGATCCTGTTCAACAACATTCTGGGTGCCTTCCGTGAGAACTACGGCGGCTACTCAGATAATGACGTGACCTTTATCGGCTGGGGCATGATTGCACTGATGCTGGTGGTGGCCATCATCATCAACGCCAGCAGCAAGAAGGAGACCACCGTATGAGCACCGGAGCCATCATCATGATGCTGATCGGGCTCGGCATTACCTGGGGCGGCGCCGCCCTCTGTATTCGCCGGGCGATGAAGTCCAAAACAAAATAACGTACCGAGGCAGCCGAGAGGCTGCCTTTTCTTTTCAGCCTTGTGTAAGCCAATTCCCGTAATCTAGAGACAACACAGTTGTACGCAGACGGCGCCAACAGGCAACACCGGCGAATTAGTGAGGACAAAGGGATCTGTTCCGACGACCTTCTGTTTCAAGGATGAAACAGAGAGCCCCCATGGGGCGAGCTTGCTCGGCGTGTCGGCGGAGCGGGTCCTTTGGCCGACGTAGAACTGCCACCGAATTGCCATCTCATGCACCGGAACTCGCCCCCAAAGATGATCTCGGCCCCGACTAGGGGTATGCTTGCGCGTTTTCATCCATGCAGGTAGTGATAATGGACTGGGATCCCCATGTTACCGGGCGCAATGGTGTACTGGCACAGCTTGCCGATCTCATCGACACCAGCACACCGCAGTGGCCCACCCTGGCCGAGCTGAACCGGCAGCTGGCCGCCGACTTGCCGGTGCACTTTATCGATGATGGCCGTTTTGCCGAGCTGAACTGTTACTACGAGCAGGCAGTGGCTCAGGGCATGGTCCCGACCCGTGCCGCCAACTGGCATGATTTTTTTGGTGCCGTTATCTGGGCGCTGTTTCCCCGCACCAAGGCGTTGCTCAACCGGCTGCACATGGAAGATATCGCGGCCAACGGCTTCGGCAAGCGCACGCCCCGGCGAGACCGGGTGACCCACTTCGACGAATGTGGTCTGGTGCTGGCGGTATCGGATAAAGCCGAGGCAGAACACTGGCTGCGCGAGCACGACTGGCAGCGGCTGTTTATTAGCGAGCGTGATCGATGGGGGAATAACTGGCAGTCCTTTATCTTCGGCCATGCACTGTACGAACAGGCACTGGCGCCCTTTATCGGCATGACCGGAAAATGTGTGGTGCTGGAAATGGACACCGTCTTTTTTTCATTGCCCGCCGCCGCCCGTTATCCGCTGCTGGATGCCCGGCTGGCAGAACATCTTGAGCAGGATACGCTGTTCGATCGGCCACGCCCGCTGTTGCCGTTGCCATTGCTGGGCATCCCCGGCTGGTGGCCGGCCAACGAAGAGCCGGCCTTTTATCAGAACCGGGATTACTTCCGCCCCCGGCGTAACAGATGATTTAACGCCGTTTTTTTTTTACACTTGCGCCTTACCAGAAAAAGGATGTTGTTATGTCTGGGTCCGATCCCGTTTATGACCTTGAATTCAAACGTCATTATCTGCACCCCAGATACTGGCTAACCTGGCTGGCCATTGGCTGTCTGTGGCTTCTGGCCTGGCTGCCGCTACGTGCACGCGACGCCTTTGCCGGCGCTTTCGCCCCCTTGCTGGTGAGGCTTGCCAAAAAGCAGTGTTATATCGCCCGTACCAATATCCGGCTGTGCTTTCCCGCGCTGCCCGCCGATAAGGTAGAGCAGATGCTGCTTCATTCCATTCGTGCCGGCCTGATGACCTTTATGGGCTATGGCGAGTGGACCGCCCGCAGCCGTGACTACCTGCAAGGCCGCTTCGTGGTGCAGGGCCGGGAGCATCTGGATGCCTGCCTGGCGGCAGATGAAAAAATCATCTTCATGATCCCCCATACCTGGGCTATCGACGCCGGGGGGCTGTACCTTACGTCACTAGGCCTGCCCATGTGCACCATGATGCACAGCGCCAAGAACCAGGTGTTTGACTGGTTTATCAATCGTCAGCGTGCACGTTTCAACGGCATCGTTTACGAGCGCGACGCCGGCATCAAGGCGGTGATAAAAACCATCAAGAATGGCAAACATTTTTTCTACCTGCCGGATCAGGATCACGGCCGGGAAGCCAGCCTCTTCGTGCCCTTTTTCGCCGAGCTCAAGGCTACCCTGCCGGCCCTGCCCAAGCTGGTGAAACTGACCGGCGCCAGGGTAATACCGGTGCTCAGCGTCTACAACGCCGAACGGCATCGCTACGAGCTTATCCTTCGCCCGGCCATGGCACCCTACCCCACCAACGATATTGCCGCCGATACCCGGGCGATGAACGCGGAAATAGAGACCCTGCTCACCGAGTGGCCCGAGCAGTACATGTGGTTTTTGAAATATTTTCAGACCCAGGTCGATACCGACGAAGGCCGTTATGAAGCGGGAATCCGGGAGATAAGAAAACGATGAGCTGGATGGAATATCTGCTGACGATCTCCACCGGCCTGCTGGTCATGTGGCTGGTGGCCCGTATCGACGACTGGCTGATCGCCAAAGAACGAAGTAAAAAGCCGTAGGCCGTCAGAAAAAATACCGAGCCCAACCGCTCGGTATTTTTTTAACATGGCACCAACGGGCTCGGGTCGAATTTATTCGACCAAAGGCATTAACCCGGGAAAAACAGGAATTTGGCGCCGACCAGCAACAGGAATATCGCAAAGGCGCGCTTCAGTACCGGAGCCGAGAGTTTATGCGCCAGTATGGCGCCTAAACGGGCGAACGGCATGCTGGCCAGACTGATGCCGATCATCGCCGGCAGATAAACGTAACCCCAGGCTTCGTCCGGCAAGCCCTGATGCGCCATGCCGTGCACCACGTAGCTGAGTGCCCCCACCAATGCAATGGGAAAGCCGCATACCGACGATACCGCCACCGCCCGCTGCATGGGCACAGAGCACCAGCTGAGAAACGGTACCGTCAGAGAGCCGCCACCGATGCCGAAGATGCCCGAGGCCCAGCCAATCACACCGCCCACCGCCACCTGCACCGGCTTGCCGGGCAACCGAGCACCGCCGCTGGGTGCCAAACCAAACAGCATCTGCGCCGCCATCAGCCAGGCGAACAGACCAATCAGGCGCTGCAACAGGGGTCCCGATAGCTTGTCGGCGGTATAACCGCCCAGCCAGGCACCCACCACTATGCCGACGGACAACAACGCCGCCAGGCGCCAGTCGATGGCCCTGCGGCCATGGTGGGTATGAATGGCACTCAGCGAGGTAAACATGATGGTGGCCAGCGAAGTGCCTACCGCCATATGAGTCACCAGATCGCCGCCGATACCCTGCAATTTAAAGCTGATAATCAGCACCGGCACGATAATGAGCCCACCGCCCACCCCAAACAGTCCGGCCAGGGTGCCAGCAAAGGCGCCCAGAGCCAGGTACATCAACCAGGTCATGTTGAATCCCTAACAAGAAAAGGCCATAAACTACCTAAGGCGGTGTTAAAAGCCAACCAACATCGGCGCCAAGCGATTATTTATTGCTAACTCAGTCCAGAAGCTCGATTTCCAGCAATACCACTTCCCGCTCGCTGTCGTTAATCACGTTATGCTCGTTACCCTTGTCCCGATAATAGGTTTTACCGCACTCCAGCGGGAAGCGCTTGTCCCCGTCCGGCGTTTCCAGCTGCAGCTCGCCGCCGGTCATCTGCACTATCACATAGTCGTGCTGATGCCGATGCCAGCGAGTTTCGCTGTGGGCCGGGAAACGCAACTCGGTGACCCTGACTCTGGGGTGATCGATCTGGGTGATGGCGTCGACCGACTGACGGGGAGAAGAAATGGGGGCTTGTGACATCAATGACTCTCTTCTTTAGCTTAAAAAACAGGAAGCGAGATAATAAGGCGTCGAATGAGTCAGTGTTGTGACCTGGATCGAATGATGGCAAGCCCTTTGCCATCGAAAATGGCTTACAGCCGACCGTGACCGAGGCTGATGACCACACGTCGGTTGGTGTTACGCCCTTCGGGCGTACGGTTGTCGGCAATGGGACGGCGCTCGCCGTGCCCTTCCAGGCTGATGGTGTCTTCCGGCAGGCCTATGCTCATGAAGTGTGCCTTGATGGCCTCGGCACGACGTTGCGACAATTGCTTGTTGTGACTGGCGGTACCAAAACTGTCGGTATAGGTGTTGATCACCACCTCACCGATGTTGGGATCGGCCTTCACATATTCGGCAATCATCGCCAACCGCTGGCTGGAATGGGCAGTCAGTACGTCGTTATTGTTGACATAATTGAGCACGCTGAAGGAGATATCCTCGAAGCTGTAGGGCAACAGGTTAGTCTGGCAGTCGAGGAAGGCGGCATAACGGGCACGAAAGTTGACCGACGACAGGCCCACCCCGGTGAGCTGGCCATTACGATACCAGTCATCGAAATAAAAAGTCGGCCAGCGGCCCTCACTCAGCTCGTCCAGCATCACCCAGGCCGACTGTTGCTCGACCATGGCATCGAACTGCTGATAAAAAGTAACGTTGCTCAGGCTGCGTGCCGCACGCCCCGGTTGCCATTGCGGCGATTCGCTCTTCAGCGCGGCCGACTGGGTGCGCGGCACGGCCCGCAACGGGTGAAGCTCAAACACCAGGTTGATGTTTTTGGACGCCCGGCTGATAAAGCTACCGGTACCAAAACCGGGAATAGGATGTTCCAGACGGCATTGCACCGCCGAGTCCGAGGTGAGCCGCCACAAAGACTGATCCATATTCGCCATATAGGTGCGGGGTTGGGCCCAGACACCGGCGCACAGGGTCAACCCTGCAACTACAGAAATAATGCGCACGTCAGCTCTCCTGTTCATCGTTACGCATGTTATCGGCGCCTGTAACCAACTCTTTAATGCTTTAATGTGATGCCGGCTTGCTCGCCATAGGCATTGAGCTCTCGCGTCAGCACCGCCTTTTCTTCCGGCGACAACCAGCAGGCTTCCACCCCGTTCATCGCCAGCTGCAGCAAGTCTTCGTTGCTGGCCCCCAGCCCCTGCTGCAATGCCTCATAGTTGGCATTCATGTAACCACCGAAGTAGGCCGGGTCATCGGAATTGACCGTCACACACAGGCCCGCATGCAGCAACTGAAGCATGGGGTGCTCCGCCATGGTATCTATGACCTTGAGCTTGAGATTGGACAGCGGACACACGGTAAGAGGAATGCGTTCCTGCGCCAGCCGTGCCATCAGGGGCGTGTCGGTAATGGCCGCCACCCCGTGATCTATGCGTTCCACCTTGAGAATATCCAGTGCATCGCGAATATAGCCGGCCGGCCCTTCTTCGCCCGCATGGGCCACCAGCCGATAACCCTGCTCCCGGGCGGCCGCATAAACCTGGGTGAACTTGGTCGGCGGATTGTTTTTTTCCGCCGAGTCGAGACCGATACCCGACAGTTGCTGGCGGAAGGGTTCGGCATGGTGCAATGTGTCGAAGGCCGACTCCTGCGACAGGTGACGCAAAAACGACATGATCAGACGGCTGGTCAGCCCCCATTGCTGCCGGGCCTGCTCCAGCGCCCTGACTATACCGCTCACCACCACCGCCAGGGGGACACCCCGCCCGGTATGAGCCTGGGGGTCGAAGAAAATCTCTGCATGGCGCACCCGCTCGGCATGGGCCCGACACAGATAAGCCCAGGTCAGGTCGAAAAAGTCCTGTTCGGTGACCAGTACCTGCATGCCCTGATAGTAGACATCGAGAAACGATTGCAGGTCTTCAAACCGATAGGCCGCCTTGAGGGCACTTTCATCCTTGTAATCGAGGGTGATACCATTGCGCCTGGCCAGGGAAAACACCATTTCAGGCTCCAGGGTTCCCTCTATGTGCAGATGCAGTTCCACCTTGGGCAATTCACTGATAAACGTGGACATGGCGTTTCTCCGCTGTTTATAAACCGGTGGCTCGAGTCAAATCCGAAAACCATTAGGTTAAAGATAACAAAAATTGAGTCACCGCTGCCGCCAAAGAATAACCGAAAGGTCAAAAAATTGTCTCATTCGGGTCAACGCCAGCGTACTCGTACAAACACCACCATGGGAACACCCTATCGATGATCTCTTTTTTAAAACGTTGTGTACTCTGGTTGCTGGGCCTGGTGATCCTGGGTCCCTTGCTGCTGACTTTACTCTATCGCTACGTACCGGTGCCGGTAACTCCACTGATGGTGATCCGCCTGTTTGAAGGCGAGTCACTGGCCAAAGACTGGCAATCTTCATCCCGTATTTCCCACCATCTGAAAATGGCGGTGATTGCCTCCGAAGACAACAAGTTCTGCCGCCATCGGGGCTTTGACTGGGATGCCTTCAATGATGTATTCAACGAATTCAGGGACGAAGGCCGGCTGCGCGGCGGCAGTACCATTACCATGCAAACCGCCAAAAATCTCTATCTGTGGCCGGGCCGCAGCGTCACCCGCAAGCTGCTGGAGGCGATTTATACCCCCATGCTGGAGCTGGTATTACCGAAAGACCGCATCATGACCCTATATCTGAACATCGCCGAATTCGGCCCCGGCATCTATGGCGCCGAGGCCGCCGCCCGGGCCTATTTCAATACCTCTGCCGCCAACCTCGGTCGTCATCAGGCCGCCTTGCTGGCGGCGGTATTGCCCAATCCCCGACAATACAACGCAGGTCGGCCATCGGCCTATGTGCAGCGACGCACCACCACCATTGGCTATCGCATAAATCAACTCGGCCCCCTGTTTAGCTGCGTGAGAAAGTAATAAAACGATGACTATGGTCATCAATTTGTCATAAGCTGCGATGACAGTAGGAAGAAAGTAGAAGCTGGCTTCAACCTACGCGACACGGGCCTCAAGGAGAGCATGAGTGCATAAGAAAAACCTGATTTGTGATATCGACGGCGTCATACTGCATAACAACGATTTAATTCCCGGCGCCGACGCCTTTGTACGCCGGGTGCTGGAACAGGATATCAACCTGCTGTTTCTCACCAATTACCCGGCACAGACGCCCAAGGATCTGCAAAACCGTTTTTATTCCGCCGGCATCGAAGTACCGGAAAGCAGCTTCTATACCTCGGCCATGGCCACCGCCGACTTTCTCAAGCGACAAAACGGCGAAAAAGCCTACGTCATCGGTGAAGGCGCACTGATCCACGAACTGTACAAGGCCGGCTTTACCATTACCGATATAGATCCGGACTTTGTGGTGGTGGGCGAGACCCGCAACTACAACTGGAGCATGATCCAAATGGCCGCCCGCTTCGTCGCCGACGGCGCCAGCTTTATCGCCACCAACCCGGATACCCACGGCCCCAACATGCATCCGGCCTGTGGCGCCCTTTGTGCCCCCATAGAACGCATGACCGGCAAGAAACCGTTTTACGTCGGCAAGCCCAGCGCTTGGATAGTGCGCGCCGCGCTCAATCACATGGATGCCCATTCCGAAAACACCCTGATTGTGGGTGATAACCTGAAAACGGACATCCTGGCGGGGTTTCAGGCCGGGCTCGAAACCGTACTGGTATTGACGGGTGTCAGCCAAATCGCGGACATTGACAAGATGCCCTTCCGTCCGCAGCATATTTATTCTTCCGTCGCCGATATCGACCTGTTCTGACTCAGTAATAAGAAGCACTAATGGACCCGATTTTTATCGCTATTGCCTTTGGCTGCGGCCTGGCCGTTTATCTGATTAACCTGCCCCCGCTGATTGGCTTTCTGGCGGCAGGCTTCGTGCTCAACGCCATTGGCTATGAAAGCAACGCTACCCTCGACACCCTCGCCAACCTGGGGGTAACCCTGCTGCTGTTCAGCATAGGGCTCAAGCTGGACATCAAGACCCTGCTCAAGAAAGAAGTCTGGGGCACGGCCACCGGCCATATCGTTTTTTCGACCCTGCTGTTTACCGGGGTACTGCTGGCGGTGAAAACCATCGGCTTCAGCCTGGCGCTGGAACTGGAATGGCGTCAGGCCATGCTGATGGGCTTTGCGCTCAGCTTTTCCAGCACCGTCTTTGCGGTCAAGGTGCTGGAAGAACGCAGCGACATGAACACCTTCTATGGTCGTATCGCCATCGGCGTGCTGGTGATGCAGGATCTGTTCGCGGTGGCATTTTTAACCGTTTCCAGCGGCAAGGTGCCCAGCCCCTGGGCTCTGGGCCTGCTGGTGCTGCTGCCACTGCTGCGGCCGCTGTTCTTCAGGGTGCTGGAGAGAAGCGGTCACGGCGAATTGCAAACCCTGTTTGCGGTGTTTCTGGCGCTTGTGGTGGGCGTGGGTGGCTTCGAGCTGGTCGGTCTCAAGGGCGATCTGGGGGCACTTATCATCGGCATGATGCTGGCCTCCCATTACAGCGCCTCGGCGCTGGCCAAGTCCCTGTTCAACATGAAAGAGCTGTTTCTGGTGGCGTTTTTCCTGAGCATAGGCCTGAACGGCATGCCCACCATGGACGCCCTGTGGATTGCCGCCATACTGCTGCTGGTACTGCCGCTGAAAAGCCTGATTTACTACCTGATGTACAATCGTTACGGCCTGCGTATTCGTACCTCGTTGCTGGCCACCTTCAGCCTGAGCAACTATTCCGAGTTCGGTCTTATCGTGGCCGCCCTGGCGGCCAAGCAGGGGCTGCTCAGCAACGACTGGGCGATCGTCGCCTCCATCGCGCTGGCGGTGTCCTTCATGATCTCGGCGCCACTGAACGCCGAAAATGAAAACATCTATCGCCGCTTGATGAATCGCTTCCAGCCCAAAGAATCATCGCAACTGCACCCGGACGACATGCCCATTCAGCTGGGCGACGCCAGGGTCTTGATTATCGGCATGGGCCGCATCGGCCAGGGTGCCTACATGGAGCTGGAAAGCAGCTATCCGGGTCAGCTGCTGGGTATAGACAGCGACAAGAAAAAAATCAACCTGCTGCAGGAGCTGAACATCAACGCCATCGAAGGCGATGCATCCGACTCGGATTTCTGGGACAAGACCAACATCAGCGAACAACTGGAATACATCTTCCTGGCCATGCCGAATCATGCGGGTAACCTCTACGCCCTGGAGCAGATCCGCCACAACCATTTCAAAGGCAAGGTGGCCGCCATTATCTGCTATTCGGAAGAAGGCGCTCAGCTGCGCGACATGGGGGCAGACGACATCTTCAACATTTACGAAGAAGCCGGCAGTGGCTTTGCCCGCCATGTGATCGAAAACACCAGCCTGCAGCTACAGTCCGCATAGCGCCACTAAAAAAGGGTCGGCGTCATTTTTAATGACGCCGACCCTTTTCATCAATGTTTCTCGCCGTCATTCCCACGAAGGCGGGAATCCTGCGCCCTGTGCCATGGTTCTCCGCCTTCGCGGAGGTGACCCATTCAGAACAGCGGCGCCAATAGCTGCTGGATGTGCTTACACCAGCTCCCGGCAGACCAGATCCATCATCATGCGGATATGGGCGGGATTGTCGTTGAGGGCGGGAATGTAGTGATAGGCCTCGCCGCCGGCTTTCATGAAGATCTCTTTATTCTGCTCGGCAATTTCTTCCAGGGTTTCAAGGCAATCGGCCGAAAAGGCAGGGCAAATCACACTCACCTTTTTGGTGCCCTCGCCCGGCAGTGCCTTCATGGTTTCGTCCGTATAGGGCTGCAGCCAGGGCTCGCGCCCAAAACGAGACTGAAAGGTAGTACGCCACTCATGACGCTCCAGGCCAAGCTCGGCCGCCACCAGCTCGGAGGTCCTATGACACTGGTGACCATAGGGGTCGCCTTCGTCTTCGAACCGCTTGGGAATGCCATGGTAAGACAGCAACAGCAAATCGGTGCGGCCCTCGGCGTCCCAGTGATCACGCACCGACTCCGCCAACGCCTGAATATAACCACGATGATCATGATAATCGCGAATAAAGCGAAACGCCGGCAGCATCCGCTCCGGCTTCATCAGCCGGGCCCAGCTGTCGAATACCGAGGCGGTAGTGCTGACCGAATACTGCGGATACAACGGCAGAATAATGATCCGGTCGACGCCGGCATCTTTCAGCTCCTGCCAGGCAGTGCCAATAGACGGCTCGCCGTAGCTCATGCCGAGTGCCACCGGCATATCGATTCCCGCCTCTTGCAGCGCCGCACTCAGGCCCGCCTGCTGACGCCGACTAACCACCATCAACGGCGATCCTTCTGGCCACCAGATGGATTGATAGAGTTTGGCCACTTTGGGGGAACGGAACGGCAGTATCACGCCGTGCAATACCGGACACCATATTGCTCTGGGAACATCAACCACTCTGTGGTCATGCAGAAATTGTCCGAGAAAGGTCTTTACGGCCTTGGCGGTGGGAGCGGTCGGGGTACCCAGGTTAACCAGTAAAACACCTGTTTTCACTTTGTTACCCATGTCTGAAAAAGCGGAATAGAAGCGGTACAAAAGAAACCGGGCGCAAGAGGCGCCCGGCTAACACGATGAGATCAGGACAGGATGTCGGCCAGCTCTTTGCTGACGGTGTCAACTGACTGGGTGCCATCGACTTTATAATGACGAGTCTCGCCGGCAGCGGCGGCTTGCTTGTAGTAGTCGATCAGCGGTGCCGTCTGCTCGTGATATACGCCCAGACGCTTGCGCACCGTACCTTCTTCATCGTCGACACGGATCACCAGCTCTTCGCCGGTCACATCATCCTTGCCTTCCACCTTGGGCGGATTGTAAATCAGGTGATATACCCGACCAGAGCCCGGATGCACCCGACGACCGCTCATGCGCTTGACGATTTCTTCGTCCGGTACGGCGAATTCCAGCACAAAGTCCACCGCCACACCGGCTTCCTTCATGGCGTCGGCCTGAGGAATGGTGCGCGGGAAGCCATCGAGCAAAAAGCCCTTGGCACAATCATCCTGGCTGATGCGTTCCTTGACCAGACCGATGATCAGATCGTCGGATACCAGCTGGCCCTGATCCATCACTTCCTTCGCTTTCAAACCAAGCGGAGTGCCGGCCTTGATAGCGGCACGCAGCATGTCACCGGTGGAAATTTGCGGAATGCCGAACTTTTCCATGATGAACTGAGCCTGCGTTCCCTTGCCCGCGCCCGGAGCACCCAACAAAACGATGCGCATAACAGCGTCCTCTTCTTGATTAGTTATTTCATAATTTGGGGCACGATTGTGTCACGACACCGCCATGGGGACAAGTCACAGCAGGGTCCAGTTAGACCTATTGACTAGATTGAAGCCAAACCCTCCCGGGAGCCTTATGCTGACTGCGATAAACAGCACCATATCTGCAAAAACCGGCAGCGTCTGCCCGGCAGCTGAAGCGCCGGCTACACTACATGGCGCGGAGAAATAAAAAACCCGGCGCCTGGCCGGGTTTTTGGGTTATTCAGCGGGGCTATCAGCCCAGCAGCAGGCGATTTACCCGGGCCACGAAGGCGGCGGGATCTTTCAGACCGCCCTGCTCGGCCAGCTGTGCCTGCTCCAGCAGCAACTGGGACCATTCCTTGAACTGATCGCCTTCCGCCAGCGTTTCCAGTTTTTTCACCAGGGTATGCTCGGGGTTCAGCTCCAGAATGTATTTCTGCTCCGGCACCGGCTGACCGGCAGACCGCATCAGCTTGATCATCTGGGTGCTCATGTCGTGATCATCGGCCACCACACACGAAGGCGTGCTGGTCAGACGATGGGTCAGACGCACTTCCTTTATCTCTTCACCCAGGGCGTTTTTTACCCGTTCCAGCAGCGGCGCCAGCGCTTCTTTCGCTTCTTCCTGGGCTTTCTTGGTTTCTTCGTCGTCCAGCTCGCCCAGATCCAGTTCCCCCTTGGTCACGGACACGAACTGCTTGTCCTTGAAGTCGCTCAGGTGGTTCATCAGCCATTCGTCAACCCGCTCCCACATCAGCAGCACTTCGATGCCCTTCTTCTTGAAGATTTCCAGGTGCGGGCTGTGGCTGGCGGCAGCATAGCTGTCGGCGGTAATGTAATAGATCTTGTCCTGACCTTCCTTCATGCGCGCCATGTAGTCTTCCAGCGACACTGTCTGGGCGTCGGAGTCGTTATGGGTGCTGGCGAAGCGCAGCAGACCGGCGATTTGCTCCCGGTTGCCGTAGTCTTCGGCCGGACCTTCCTTCAGCACGTTGCCGAATTCTTTCCAGAAGCCCTGGTATTTGTCGGCATCGTTCTTCGCCATCTGCTCCAGCATGGTCAGTACCCGCTTGCTGCAGGCCTTGCGCAACTGGGCGGTGATCTTGTTGTCCTGCAGAATTTCGCGCGACACGTTCAGCGGCAGATCGTTGGAGTCGAGCACGCCTTTCACGAACCGCAAGTATGTTGGCATAAACTGCTCGGCGTCATCCATGATGAACACCCGCTGCACATACAGCTTGAGGCCGTGGCTCTGATCCCGGTTCCACATGTCGAACGGCGCCTTGGCCGGCACATACAGCAGGCTGGTGTATTCCTGGTTGCCTTCAACCTTGTTGTGGCTCCAGGCCAGGGCATCCTGCCAGTCGTGGGAAATGTGCTTGTAGAGTTCCTGGTATTCCTCATCACTCACCTCGCCCTTGGAACGGGTCCACAGGGCGGTCGCCTTGTTTACCTGCTCCCACTCGCCTTCGGTGGCGGGAGAGGTAACGGTGCCGTCTTCGTCGGTTTGCTCGGGCTCGCCGTCTTTCCACATTTCCACGGCGATGCTGATGTGATCGGAATATTTGCCGATGATGCTGCGCAGGCGCCAGTCGTCGAGAAATTCCAGCTCGGCTTCACGCAGGTGCAGTATCACGTCGGTGCCGCGACCGGGTTTGTCGATGTCGGCCACGGTGAAGCTGCCGTCACCATCGGACTCCCAGCGCACTCCCCTGTCGGTGGGCTGGCCGGCGGCTCGGCTGAGCACAGTCACCTTGTCGGCCACGATAAAGGCCGAGTAGAAGCCTACGCCGAACTGGCCGATCAGCTGAGAGTCTTTGGCCTGATCGCCAGACAGCTGACCGAAGAAGGCCTTGGTGCCGGACTTGGCGATGGTGCCCAGGTGCTCGATAACCTCGTCCCGGCTCATGCCGATGCCGTTGTCGGAAATGGTCAGGGTCTTGTTGTCTTTGTCCAGCACCAGACGTACTCGCAGATTACCGTCTGCTTCGTAGAGGGCGCTGTCGGACAGCGCCTTGAAGCGCAGCTTGTCGGCGGCGTCGGCGGCGTTGGACACCAGCTCGCGCAGAAACACCTCTTTATTGGAATAGAGGCTGTGGGCCATCAGGTTGAGCAGTTGTTTGACTTCGGTTTGAAAACCATGAGTTTCGGTATGCACAGCTTCTGACATCTTCATGTTCCTTGCTTGGGTTTGACTTATGTACAGAAAGATGGGGCTGGCCGGGAGGATTTCAAGAGCAAACAGTAAAAAGCGAACACAAAGCGGTACGCCATAAGCGTTAAATTAATAACAAACACCATGGCGGCAGGATTCGGGCTATATCTGTAGGGCTGGTGTTGTCTGTGGGTTTGCGCCGGCCGAAGCGGCGCCTACCGCTGCTTTTCAGTAATAACTGCCGCCGCTTTCCGCCAGTTTTCGCAGAGGTTCGCAGGGCGCGAAGCGTTCGCCGTATTTGCGGGCGTATTCTTCCATCTTATCCACCACAGCGTGCATGCCCTGCTGGTGCATGTAATAGAAGGGGCCACCGCTGAAGGGCGGGAAGCCAATGCCGAAGATGGCACCGATGTCGCCGTCCCGGGCCAGGGCAATGACGCCCTCGTCCAGCGCCCGCGCCGCCTCGTTCAGCATCAGCAGCACACAGCGCTCGGCCAGATCCTGGGCCGGCAGTCGGCGCTGGGGCTTGATGCCCAGCAACGAATACAGGCTTTCATCCACCGGCTTGTGTTTGCCTTTATTGTCCGTCTTGGCCTTTTCATGATGGCGATAAAAGCCGCGACCATTCTTCTTGCCGTACCGCTTGTCTTCCAGCAGCTTGCCGAATACATCGGGCGCGGCAAAACGTTCACCCAGCTCCCGCACCAGAATGGGCGAGATCTTGGCGGCCACGTCGATGCCGACTTCGTCCAGCAGGGTCATGGGCCCCACCGGAAAACCGTAATCCAGCAGCGCGTTGTCGATGGCCTCGATAGGCTCGCCTTCCAGCAGCAGCCGCGCCGCCTCATTGAGGTAAGGAGCCAGTATGCGGTTCACGTAAAAGCCGGCCTTGTCCTGCACCACTATCGGCGTCTTGCCCTGGGCCCGGGCCAGTTTGAGTGCCGTTGCCACTGTGACCGGGCTGGTGCCCGCATGGGGGATGATTTCCGCCAGCGGCATCTTGTTGACCGGGCTGAAGTAATGCAGTCCCACCACCTGCCCGGGCCGGGCCGCGCCTTCGGCTATCCGGTGAATGGGCAGCGACGAGGTATTGGTGGCAAAGATGGTGTGCGCCGGACAGTTCGTCTCCACCTCGGCCACCATCTGCCGCTTGACCTCCAGATCTTCAAACACCGCCTCCACTACCAGGTCGATTCGCTCGAAACCGGTGTAATCCAGGGTGCCGGTGATACGCGCCAGTTGCCGTTGCATCTCGCTGTCCCGCAGCTGTTTCTTCTTCACCCTGGGCACCAGCAAACCGTGGGCGTTGGCCATGGCCTGATTGATGCCCTGGTGGGAAATATCCTTGATGCGCACCGGCAGTCCGGCTTTGGTCGCCGTCACAAAGGCGATGCCGCCGCCCATGAGGCCGCCGCCCAGCACGCCGATGCGGGTCAGCGAGTTTGGCTCTGCTCCCTGCCAGCGGGTTTCCTTCTTCATCTCGGTGGTGGTGAAAAACAACTGGCGCAACGCCGCCGACTCCGGGCTCATCACCAGCTCGCCAAAGGCCGTGGCTTCGGCGGCCAGCCCCTTGCTCATACCCTGTTCCAGTCCGGTACGCACCACCTCCAGCAAACGCTCCGGCGCCGGGTACTTGCCACGGGTCTTATAGCGCAGAGTGCTGAGCGCCTTGTCGAAGACCAGTTTGCGACCCAGGGGATTGGCCTCCAGCGCCAGGGTTTTCAGATCTTTTTTGCGGGCGCGAGCCGGTTTGCCCTGGCGCGCCAGCCCGACGGCCGTTTGCAACAGGATGCTGCGCGGCACAATGTCATCCACCAGCCCGGCCTTCAACGCCTGTTTGGGCCGCAACTGCTTGCCGGTCAGCATCATGCCCAGCGCCGCGGTCAGTCCCACCAAACGGGGCAGTCTCTGGGTGCCGCCGGAGCCGGGAATAAGCCCCAGCTGCACCTCGGGCAAGCCCAGGCGGGTCTTGTCGTCGTCGCTGCACACCCGGCCATGACAGGCCAGCGCCAGCTCCAGACCACCGCCGAGACAAGGCCCGTGAATGGCGGCGATCAACGGTATCTCGAGCGCTTGCAGCTGGTTGAATATCTGCTGTCCGGCGCGGGACAGGGCTCCGGCCTGTTCGGCGGTCTGGCACTCGTCCAGCATGCGCACATCGGCTCCGGCAATAAAGGAGTCGGCTTTGCCCGAGCACAGCACCAGGCCCCTGATACTGCTGTCGGCGGCAATGTCGGCCAGCAGTGCCTGTATTTCGTCCACGAAACTGGCGCGCAGGGTGTTCATGCTCTCGCCCGGCACGTCCATGGTGATGATACCGATGCCGTCTTCGTTACGCAGGGTAAAGGTCGAAGAGTCCATCTGTTCGGTCCTTGTCTCGGTGATAACGTCGTTCATTGTGCTGCCTCCAGTACCATGGCCACGCCCAGGCCGCCGGCGGCGCAGGCGGTGGTCAGTGCCAGGCCACCGCCGCGGCGGTGAAGCTCTCTCAGGGTTTGGGTGATCATGCGCGCGCCAGTGGCGGCAAAGGGATGACCATAGGCCAAAGAGCCACCCAGTACGTTGAACTTGCTCATGTCCACCTCGCCGATGGCCCGGGCCCGGTTCAGCTCGCGCTCGGCAAAGGTGTGGCTTGCAAACATCTTGAGGTTGGCCAGGGTCTGGGCGGCAAAGGCCTCGTGCATGTCAATCAGATCCATGTCTGCCAGGGTACAACCGGCGCGTTCCAAAGCCTGCGGCGTGGCATAGGCCGGGCCCAGCAGCATGTCGTGCCGTACATCGATGGCGGCATAGGCATAGCTGCGCAGATAACCGAGCGGCGTCAGACCCAGCTCTTTCGCCCGGCTTTCGGTCATCATCAATACGGCCGCTGCACCATCGGTCAGGGGGGTACTGGTGGCGGCGGTCACGGTGCCGTGGCGGCGATCGAAGGCGGGCTTGAGCTTGCCGTAATCGGCCAGACTGGACTGGGTACGAATATTGTTGTCCTGCTCGAAGGCGGCCTTGAATGGCGGCACATGGGCAGCCATGACTTCATCCGCCAGCCAGCCCTGCTGCCATGCCTCGGTGGCTCGTTGATGAGATCGGTGCGCCAGCTCATCCTGGGCCTGACGGCCGATGCCGTGGCTCTTGGCCATCTGCTCGGCGGTCTGCCCCATCGACAAGCCGGTGGAATATTCCGCCACCGCCGGCGGCACCGGCGCCAGATCCCTGAATTTAAGACCACCTAGTATTGCCAGTTTTGCACCAAAGGATCTGGCCTTGCTCACATCCAGCAAGGCCTCGGCCAGCCGGGTGGAAACACCGATGGGCAACACAGAAGCGGAGTCGGCGCCACCGGCAATACCTGCCTGCACCTGCCCGGCCAGCATCGACTCGGCCAGGCTCGACACCGCCTGGAAGCTGGTGGCACAGGCGCGGGTTACGCTGTAGGCGTCGGTGCCGACCGGCAGCTCGGTGCCCAGCACGATTTCCCGGGCAATGTTGGGAGCGCTGGGCATCAATATCACCTGGCCAAACACCACCTGCTGCACCTCGGTCGCCGCCATGGGCGTGCGTGCCAGCAGTTCGTTCACCACCATGGTGCCCAGCTCCAGCGCCGGTATGCCACGCAAGGCGGTAGCCTGGCGGGCGAACGGCGTTCTCAGCCCGGAAACGATGGCGATACGGTCGCCATTGCGGGTAGTCAGTCGGGTAGTCGGCGACATGCAGGCTCCTTGTTAATAAGGCGTAAGTTATCAGGCGTTCGTTATAAGCCACCAGTAACCGGCCATAAGCGGCAAATTCTGATGAGGAAAGAGGTCTGACCTCGCTGGTATCTTAGCAACGGCATTACCGGTTTTAAACAGTCGATTGAAAATATTGATGGCCGGTAAATGGTGGTATATCAGTCACTATCATGGCGTTTTTTACGTCTACACCGGCCCCGACAACACACCAGTTCGTCATCAATCAATACTCGCACGTGACTTTAAGACTGAGTAGACTGAAATGAGCCACCCTATTGTAACGGTGAACGATGATTTCTTTATTCAGACGAAAGAAGACCAGGCCGGATGCGGTCTCTAAAAGCATGGTGGCAAAGCAAAAGCGTTATGAGGCGCTGGTGTATGCCTTGCATGGCGACTTGTTTCGTTATGCGTTCTGGCTGTGCCACGACCGGCAGGTAGCCGAAGATCTGGTGCAAGAGACGTTTTTGCGTGCCTGGAAGGCGCTGGACAGCCTTAAAGACGAAAAAGCCGCCAAGGCGTGGCTGATCACCATATTGCGGCGAGAAAATGCCCGCCGTTTCGAACGCAAGCAGTTCGACCTGGTCGATCTGGACAGTGTGCCGGTGCCCGACAAGCACAGTCCGGGGCCGGAGCAGGATATGGAAACCGAATGGCTGCGCCGGCATATTGCCGAGCTGGCCGAAGAATATCGTGAGCCACTGCTACTGCAGGTGCTGGGTGGTTTCAGTGGCGAAGAAATAGCCGAGATACTGGACTTGAACAAGAATACCGTAATGACCCGCCTCTTTCGTGCCCGCAATAAATTGAAAGAAGCCATGGACCAAGACAAATCCTCACGAGGCCAAAGCAATGGATGACCTGGAGTTCAGACGTCGGGCTTATGCCGACCCCAACGACAAGAGCCCTGACTTTATTAGTGCCTCAACGAATAACGCCGGCAACCGGCAGTTTATGGGGGAAATCAAAGACTTCAACCACAAGCTGACACGTGCGCTGCACGAGCCGGTGCCCAATACCCTGCCCGGCAAGCTGATGCTGTCGCCTCTGCTGCGTCAGGCGGACAAGCCAGAAGGCTTCGGTTGGCGCCACTTGGCGGTCGCCGCTTCCGTGACCTTTGTGCTGGGATTTTCTACCCGCTTTCTGCCTTTATCGGCCGAGTCCTTGCCGCCGGCGGTTGGTCAGGTGGCGATAGAACATGTGCGTCTGGAAATGCCTTTCACCCAGAATGTGGATGAGGAAGTCAGCCTCACCACCATCAATGCCAAATTGGCGCCTTATGGTGCCCGGATCCAAGACATGGCCGATGTGGGCAAGGTGTATTTTGCCAACCATTGCATGTTTGCCGGGGGGCCGGCGGCCCATCTGGTGATCCAGGGGGAGCACGACAGGGTGCATGTCTTTATCGTGCCGGCCGACCGGGCCTTGCAGCTGGTAAACAGCTTTTCGGATTCTCATTACCACGGTGAAGTGATTCCCATGGCCCTCAACCGTCTGGTGGTGGTCAGCGAGCTGGAAGAAGATGTCGGCAAGATGGCCGGCAAGCTCAAGGCCTCGCTGGAAAGAGCGATATAACCACAGTAAATCGAGATAAAAAGGGGCGGAGTCAATTTTCAGGAATGTTTATTCCAAATTGACTCCGCCCCTTTTCTTTTTGCAATCATTCTGCATTGAACCAACAAGAACAGTATGAAGTCTGTCGATAAATTATGCCATTCCGTCATAAGGTTACAGGAATCGGGAGTTCTTCGGTTTTATGATGTAACATTTAGTTATTTCGCCCATACGGAAGGCGAACATGCTGTTCGGAACAACAGGAACCCGCTTATGACCATAGAACTCCCTATTCTGATTACCTTTGTCGGCTATCTGCTGCTGACCATGCTTATCGGTCTGGTGGCCTATAAAGCCACCAGTTCGCTGAGCGATTATATTCTGGGTGGTCGCCGTCTGGGTCCCGGTGTGGCAGCCCTCAGCGTCGGGGCCTCCGACATGAGCGGCTGGCTGCTGCTCGGCTTGCCCGGCGCCGTATACCTCTACGGCATCAATCAGTCCTGGATTGGCATCGGCCTGGTCATAGGTGCCTGGCTTAACTGGTTGTTTGTCGCCAAACGGCTGCGGGTGTATACCGAACAGGCCAACGACTCCCTCACCCTGCCCGATTTTCTGGAAAACCGCCTGGCCGATCACAGCGGCCTGATCCGGGTTGTTTCTGCCGTCACCATACTGGTGTTCTTCATTTTCTACACCGCTTCCGGGCTGGTGGGTGGCGCCATCCTGTTCGAGAAGGTCTTTGGCCTGCCCTACCTCACCGCCTTGCTCCTCGGCGGCAGTGTCATCGTCGCCTATACCTTTATGGGCGGCTTTCTGGCGGTATCCTGGACCGACTTTTTCCAGGGCATACTGATGCTGCTGGCGCTGATAGCCCTGCCCTGGGCGGTGATGAACGAACTGGGAGGTATCGACCAGACCCTGACCACTCTGAACGGCATGGACGCGAGCAAGCTGGATCTGTTCCACGACTTTTCGCTGCTCAGCGGCATCAGTCTGCTGGCCTGGGGCCTGGGTTATTTTGGTCAGCCCCATATTCTGGCGCGTTTCATGGCCATCGACTCACCGAACTCGGTTCCCTTGTCGCGTCGCATCGCCATGAGCTGGATGCTGTTGTCACTGATTGGTTCTCTGGGCGTAGGCCTGGCCGGTGCCGTTTATTTTGCCGGTGCCCCGCTGGATAACCCGGAAACCGTATTCCTGGCGCTGGCCAATGCGGTATTCAACCCCTGGGTGGCCGGTTTGCTGATTGCCGCCATTATGTCGGCCATCATGAGCACCATCGACTCCCAGTTGCTGGTGTGTTCTTCCGCCATTACCGAAGACTTTTACAAGCGTTGGCTACGTCCGGCCGCCGGTGATAACGAACTGGTGTGGGTAGGCCGTTTTGCGGTATTGGGCGTCGCCGTCTGCTCCATGCTGATAGCACTCGACCCGCAATCCACCGTGCTTAGTCTGGTCAGTTATGCCTGGGCCGGCTTTGGTGCCGCCTTTGGCCCCGTGATTATTCTCTCCGTGTACTGGCCACGCCTTACCCGCAATGGAGCCCTGGCCGGCATAGTGTTCGGTGCCCTGACCGTGATCGGCTGGAAGCAACTGAATGGCGGTCTGTTCGACTTGTACGAAATTGTGCCCGGATTTCTGGTCTGCGGCCTGGCCTGCATCCTGATCAGCCGTATGGATACTCCGCCCGTTAAAACCGTGGTACTGGGTTTCAGACGGATGGAATCCGAACTTTAATCTTTGATTACTCTCACAAAAGGAGCCGATAGGCTCCTTTTTTCGTAAACAAGTGTTTTACTTTTTCATTACATCTTCCTATGCTGCCAGCTGGTAAGAGTTCATACCACTTACCGGCTGCGCTAGTCGTAGTGGCGCCCGATTCATATCACCATGACGAGAGAGTCTTCTATGAGCCAAAAAACGTTGAAGCTGTCCATACTCGCCGCTTCCATTGCAGTGATGACCGGCCAGGCACATTCCGCCGCCTTCCAACTGGCGGAGCAAAACACAACCGGTCTGGGCCGCGCCTACGCCGGTGAAGGCGCCATCGGCGACAACGCTTCAGTGCTGGGCCGCAACCCGGCCGCCATGACGCTGTTTGACCGCCCGGCCCTGTCTGGCGGTGCCATTTACATTAATCCGGAAGTGGATGTTACCGATAACGAAACCGGTGAGCATGCCAACGATATTGCCGATGATGCGGTGGTGCCCTTCTTCTATTATGTGCATCCCATCAATGAGCAGTGGGTGGCCGGGTTCGGCGCCTTTACCAACTACGGTCTGGCGACATCTTACTCTCCCGAGTTCTCTGCTGGCGAAATCGGCGGCAAAACGTCGCTGGAAACCATCAACCTGAACCCCAACCTCGCCTTCAAGGTCAATGACCATATGTCATTAGGCGCCGGCTTTAACGCCGTGTATGCCGATGCCGAGTTTATTCGTTATGCGGGCCGGAAAGGTGTAAATGCACTTGGCCCACTCGGAGTGGATAGGTCTACCGAAGCCGCGAACCTAGCTGGTGATGACTGGGGTTATGGCTGGAATATCGGCCTGCTGCTGGAAGCGGATGACAACAACCGCTGGGCGCTGACCTACCGCTCCGAAATTGACCTGACGCTGGAAGGTAACTACTCGAATGAACTTCCTGCAGCCGTAGGTGGCCTTAATGGTCAAAGTGTGCCGGGAACACTAGACCTGACCTTGCCGGCCATCGCCGAAATTTCGGGTTTCCATCAGGTACAGCCAGACTGGGCACTGCATTACGGCATCATGTGGACTGAGTGGAGCAGCTTTAAAGAGCTGAAGGCCACCAGCCCTCAAGGTACTCCACTATTGGAAAAGCCTGAAAACTTTGAAAACAGCTGGCGGATAAGCGTGGGTGCCACCCATCGGCTGAACGATCAGTGGACATTGCGTGGCGGTCTGGCCTACGACAAGTCGCCGGTACCGGCGGAGTTTCGTTCCATCTCGATTCCGGACGTGGATCGCACCTGGTATACCCTGGGTGCCACCTATGCCTATAGCCAGAATTTGAGTATTGATGCCGCATTTGCATTTTTGGATGGCAGTCAGGTCGCCGTTGAGCAGGAAGAAAGTGCATTCAGTCCAAATGACTACGATATGACCTCCGGCGGCGACGCCTATCTGTTCGGTTTGCAGATGAACTATCTCTTCTGAATTTCTCAAGAAACAGATAATGTCGTCAAGCGCTCATTTGGGGCGCTTTTTTATGGATGCAACTTTGTTAATGTAAACCACATACTGTATATTTGACCACTTATTGTTACTGCGGCGGGGCTCTATTATGCACTGTTTTGTGGCTAAACAGGCTATCCTGGATAATCAGGGTAATCCACTGGCATATGAGCTGTTATTCCGTCTTGGTCTCGATAATCGCTTTCCCGATATCGATGCCGAACTGGCGACTCGCCGCCTGATGGCCGAACAGTTTTTAAGTCAGAAAATAGAAGATCTGGTCGGTGAATCCCTGTGTTTTGTCAATTTCCCCGACACCCTGCTGCGCGAAGGCATGGCCGATGAACTTCATCAGCCACAGCTGGTCATTGAATTACTGGAAGATGCTACTCCCGATCACACCTTGCTGGAATGTATAAAAAAACTAAAAAAACAAGGCCTTAAGGTCGCCCTCGACGATCACGTTCCCGATCCGGCGTGGGATGAGTTTCTGCCGGTGGTGGATTTTATCAAGCTGGATCTGCGCCAAACCTCTATGGAGGACTGCGCTCGTTTTATCGCATGCTGCCGCCGCTATCCGGAACTGCGCTTTATTGCCGAAAAGGTAGAAACGCTGGACGAGTTTTCTGCCGCTCAGGCTGCCGGATTTGATTTGTTCCAGGGGTATTACTTTCAACAACCCCAGATCATTAGCCGACGGATTCTGACCACCACAGAGATGACGGCCTTCAAACTGCTAGCCACCGTCAACAGCCAGGATATCGATTATAACAAGCTGACCAATCTGTTCAGCAGTGACCTGTCACTTACCTATAATCTGCTACGTTATGTCAACGGTATGCATGCCGGTACTCGACAACGAAGAATTGATAACCTGCGCAGTGCCATTGTATATCTTGGCCATCATCAACTTAAATACTTTACCGCCCTGGTGATGACGGCCTATGTCAGCAAAAACAAGAGTGTCGAGCTGCAGCGGCTGTCGATGATCCGTGCCAAATGGTGTGAACTGCTGGCCGAAAAAGTATGTCCGACCCTGCAGGGAGACGCTTTTATGTGTGGGCTTTTTTCTCTGCTGGACGTGTTACTCGAACGCCCCATGGCCGAAATTTTACCGCACATCCAGCTCTCTGAGCCGACACATCAGGCCTTGCTTGAGCGCAAGGGACAACTGGGTTTTCTGATAAGCATGATGCATGACCATGAACAGGCGGACTGGCAGAAACTGCAACAACGGCTGGACTTTATTAATCTGAGTGAAGCCACCAGCAGCCGGTGTTACGAAGAGGCAGTCAAATGGTGTCAGCGTCTGAACAACGGTCACTAACCCCATCAAGACACGATGATAAGCAACCGCCGGTAACACAATTGCTGTTAACGCAAGAGGCCCCGTATCGACATGATACAGGGCCTCTTACTTATCTGTCTTCAATCTAGCCGTTCAGCGACGGCAGTGTCTTTTCACTGGGCTCTCTGCTGCTGCCAGGCCCAGCCCGCCAGTACCAGCATAAAGGCCACCAACGCCGCCACCAGGCCCACTCCTACCGAGGCGCTGTACCCCAAAGCCAGATAGCCAATGACGCTGACCAGGGCGACAGAGAGCGCATAAGGCAGCTGAGTGATCACATGGTCGATATGGTGACAGGAGGCACCGGTAGAAGACAAGATAGTGGTGTCCGAAATAGGTGAGCAGTGATCACCGAATACCGCCCCCGCCATCACCGCCGACATCCCCGGCAGCAACAGGGAAGCATCAATGGCCATGGTCATGTCGGCGCCAATAGGCAGCATCACACCGAAAGTGCCCCAACTGGTACCGGTAGCAAAGGCCATGATCCCCGCCAGCAGAAACAGAATGGCCGGCAGCATGAACAACGGTATGCTTTGTTGTACCAGGGACGCCAGATATTTACCGGTTTGCAGCTCGCCAATCAGTCCGGCAATGGTCCAGGCAAACAACAGGATATATATTGCCGGCAACATGCCCTTGAGTCCGATCTTAAAGGCATGACCCCAGTCCGACAACGATGCCTTGTGCTTGAACATGGCAAAGGCACAGACCAGTAGCCCCGCCAGACCGCCAAACACCAGAGATCGACCGACATTGGTGTTTTCAAGGGCGGCCAGCAACGTAAAGTCCACCTGGTTCTGTGCCAGCGCCTGAGCACCGGTCAGCAGCAAACCCGCCACCGTTACCAGCGTCAGGGTACCTATTGCCAGCAACAGATCGCTGACACGACCTTCGGTGACACTGCTATCGGCCACCCCAGGCGGCGTCCCTTTGGCCTTGTCAAACAAGTCACCGTTCATGGCCTGCTGTTCATGTCGCGCCATGGCGCCAAGATCCCAGCCACCACGGATCACCAACAGCACCATCAACAAGGTGAAAATGGCGTAAAAATTCATTGACCCCATCATCAGAAAAGTACTCAGCGCACTTTGTCCGGTGAGGCCGTGGCTGGCCAGAATGCCTCCCACCAGGGCAATGATGTAGGCTCCCCAGGAAGAGATCGGCATCAGCACACAGACAGGGGCCGCCGTCGAATCCAGCAAATAGGCAAGTTTGGCACGTGAGATATGAAAACGATCCGTCACCGGCCGACAAATGGTTCCGACCGAAAGACTGTGAAAATAATCATCAATGAAGAAGATAAATACCAGTAACCCGGTCATTACCTTGGCCTGTCGCCGGTTTTTAATACGAGATTGAGCCCATACTGCAAACGCCAGCGTGGCACCGGTACGGCTCAGCATGCTGATAATGCAACCTAATAGCAGCAAAAAAAGCAATATATTAACATTCCATTCATTGATGGCATTATCGGACCAGAACAGGCCGGTAATATTGCCCGCCAAATGCGTGACGGCAGTCAAAGGACTGAATTGCTCTAGCAGCAACACACCAAGGATGATTCCCAGTCCCAGAGACAAGAGGACACGGCGGGTAAAGATGGCCAATACAATTGCCAGCAAGGGAGGTAGCAGAGACCAGAAGGTCTGAATAAAAGGATGTGATTCCACGGCAATACCTGATTCTGAATTGTCAACATAACTACCAGGAGCAGGAGGCCGATATCGGGATCGTCTTCTCTTTCCCAGCAATAGCGCATCATGAATAATCATTCATGACAGTATCGACCCTTTCGGCACCGATCCCAGCCCTGTCATCGGATAAATGACATGACTTCGGCATAACGTCCTTTCGACCAGGATAAGCGGCATCACCCTGAACTGGCTTACTGATAAGTTATGCACCTCTACGCAGGTAAGGCGGAGGATTTTACTGCCAAAAAGACAAAAATCAACACATTTGACCAAAAAACAACGGCTTGATTTCTAATCCAATCATGTTTATAAACCTTTTATATACTATAAAATCCGGCCTGCCACCACCGATCCCATAGGCCGGCTTCCCAGCCTGAAAGAACCGCCGATGCACAGCCTGGCAATTAATTTTCAATGAATAAGCCGATCTTTTTTTAATCGGCAACTCATCTTTGCAAAATGCAATGAGATATACATTACCTTACCGTTAACCCGGCTTTTATATTTAATATTACTGAAATGATCTCATGAATTAACTTGCTTCATTTAAAATGAAGATGTAAATTTAATTTATTATAAAATCAAGATAGCCCAACAGGTGAATGTAATGTCTGACTTTTTGAAAACCCTGCTTAATATTCGCAGCCTTCGCGCCGCCACTCGTGAACTGACTCTGGATCAGATGGAAGAAGGCTTGGCCAAGCTGGCTTCTGTTATTGAAGAGCAGCGTGAATCCAAAGCCGCCGAGCAGGCTGCAGCCCAAGAGCGCGAGCGTAAAGTGAAAGAGCTTATGGAGCAAATGGCCGCAGAAGGCATTGATATTAGCGAGCTGATTGAGCTGGCTGAGCCGGCCAAAAAAGCCAGTGCTCCCCGTAGCAAGCGCCCTGCCAAATACGAATATCATGATGAAAACGGCGAATATAAAACCTGGACCGGCCAGGGCCGTAAGCCTTCCGTGATCCAGCAAGCGTTGGACAACGGTGACAAAACGCTGGAAGATTTTCTGATCAAGTAAGCAAACTATTTGCTTATTATTAAGAACAGGGCCACTCGGCCCTGTTTTTTGTTTATGCTTGGTGAGTATCGACCAACATATCGCCGTTAACGCCGCTCCAGTAATGAGTACAACAGCTGATCGACGCCGTTCAGCTTCAGCTCGTACACCAGTGCCAGCTCAGCCCCCAGAGCACCGGCCGGCCAGCCTTTGCGCTCCAACCAACACAGGTAGGCCATGGGCAGCCGGAGCAAGGGCTGCCCCCGATATTTGCCGAATGGCATCGACTTTTGGATAATGCTCAGCAGCTCTGCCGACTGCAGCGTCATGGGATGCCTCCATCAGATAGGTTATTAACGGTGTCTTTAGCGCGCAAGAACCTGCAAGCGGTGCTTTGCCTGATAATTCGGCACCGCCTGCATCGGCTACAAAACCACAATACCGGTACCTGGTTAAGCTGCAGGTGCCGCTTCAACCGGCACACACCCACAAGCGGCGCCGATCCAGATGACCCGGCGCCGTCTTCTCCCGCAGCTGCAGCGCCGGCTACAAAGCCATAGGAAAGCTTGCCGCTGTTATGCCGTCAAGCTGAGGTTGATGTGCTCCAGTACCGCCGCCGGATCGGCCGCCTGAGTGATCGGGCGGCCAATCACCAGATAATCACTGCCTGCACTCACCGCCTGTTCTGGCGTCATGATACGCCGCTGATCGCCTGCGTCACTACCGGCCGGCCGAATACCCGGGGTCACCAGCTTGAAGTCCGGACCCAA
The DNA here is from genome assembly GCF_046521305.1 of Oceanisphaera submarina. Taxonomy (NCBI): domain Bacteria; kingdom Pseudomonadati; phylum Pseudomonadota; class Gammaproteobacteria; order Aeromonadales; family Aeromonadaceae; genus Oceanisphaera; species Oceanisphaera submarina. The sequence continues at coordinate 108,683 of NZ_JBKGFN010000007.1, forward strand.
CTCCGCCTTCAGCAGGCTGGCTTCCTGAGCGGAGCACACCACGCCGTCAAGCCCGGCGTCACGCGTCAACCGCGCCAGAGACAGCACATGCTCGGCCGGAGAGCGCTGCACGCCAACCTGAACCAGCTCTTCGGCCGTCATACTGGTCAATACCGTGACCGCTATCAGCAAGGGCGCCTTGTCGCCGTAAGGCAACAAGGCCTCACGGGCTGCCTGCATCATTCTCGGGCCACCGCTGGCATGCACATTCACCATCCAGACACCCAGCTCTGCGGCGGCGGCAACCGCCTTGGCGACAGTATTGGGAATATCGTGAAACTTGAGATCGAGAAAAACATCAAATCCGGATTGCACCAGAGACCGTACAAAATCGGGCCCGAACAGGGTGAACATTTCCTTGCCGACTTTCAGCCGGCAGCTGGCGGGATCAAGTTTGGCAATCAGCGCCCGTGCCTGTTGTTCATCGGCAAAATCGAGGGCGATCAGGATTTTGGGATCGAATTTTTTTGAGTCTTGCATGGGTTTACCTTTTAATTTTTATACAACGTATCGTGAAGAGCGAGGGGTGAGGTAGAAAGTCTGCCTGGGAATCTTGCCCCACCGCATCCCCATCATTCACTCGCCATCGAGGCCTCGCACCGGTTTGATACTGCCCCACTGTTTGCAAGAGGGGCATTGCCAGAATAACGTTTGAGAAGAAAAGCCGCATTGACCACAACGATGACTGGGCTTGAGCCTGATTTGCTCGGATACCAGTGATTTCAGCATTTCCAGACTTTCCCGTGCCCTGCCCTGCTCCGCATTGGCCGCATGATATGACATCAGCCGGTGAAAGCCTTTCATGGTCGGGTGTCGCTGCAGTTGCGACAATACCAATTGCTCGGCACCAAGAGTGCCCTGTGTTTCGCCTACCTTGTCGGCCAGCATCAGCACGGCACTGGCACCGCTGTCGGCGGCCACCCATTGCTCCAGTCGCTGTACAAACTCCGTTTCTTTACCCAGCTCCTGATAACAATGCTGCAAGTCTGTCAGCACCTCGCTGATAAAGTCAGCATCCTGCTCGGTAACCTGTAGCAGACAATGAGCGGCCTGCGACCATTGCTGCTGTGACATATGGATTGCGGCCAGGCGTATATTGGCCCTGACACAGCCCGCATCGGCCTTCAGCGCCTTCTTGAGCTGAACGATGGCAGCCTTGGTATCTTGCCGACGCCATTGCTGCTCGGCCAGCTCACAGTAAAAATGCCCCATGGGCACCAGGGCTTTGATGCCCTGCCGCTTCTTGAGCCGCTCGGCCACGGTAATGGCCTGCTCCCAGTCTTTCAGTTGCTGGTAAATTTGCATCAGCTGGCTCAGGGCTTCTTCTTCATAATCCGGGTCGTTTTTCAGCTCAATCAGAATATGCTCTGCTCTGTCGAGCAGGCCCGCCGCCAGAAAGTCCCGCGCCAGCTCCAGCATCGCCAGGTGACGCTGTTCCACTAACAGATTCGGACGGGCAATCAGGTTCTGATGTATGCGAATGGCACGATCAACTTCGCCCCGGGACCGAAACAGGTTACCGAGAGCAAGATGGGTTTCAATGGTTTCACTGTCGACCTGCAGCAATTGAATAAACAGATCAACGGCCTTGTCAGGCTCGTCGGAAAGCAGAAAGTTCAGCCCGGCAACGTATTGCCGGGAGAAGTGATTGGATTTGTTTTGAGCATCCTGCCGGACTCCCCTGCGCCCCATATACCAGCCATAGGCAGCTGCGACCGGAAGCAGCAGAAACAGCAATTCCAGCATAGGGCTCGTCAATCCTTAATGGGCAATGCCCTGAGCTCTTCCAATTCCCTTTGTTGACGCTCGACTTTCTTGCGCAAACCGCTGTTGTTCATCTTGAGGCGCAGTAATATCAGGCCGAACACCAACCAGCCGATAACAAAACCGCCCACAAAAATCACCGCCAGTAATGTAGAAAGGCGATAGTCGCCCTGAGCCAGCAGATAGTTGACATGAACCAACTGATCATTTTGAGAGCCCAGTGTCAGCCCTACTGCAAACAGAATTGCCAGGATCACCAGGCCAAAAATAATTTTCACCTTACCCTCTCAACTTCCTGATTTCGAGTGTTGGCATTATCCCGTAAAAGCCGGATGCTCGCCAGTCGAGTTACCACGAAAAGTGATATAGAACAAACTGATGTACGTTCAGACAGGGTTAACCCGCTCGCGTAATTCTTTACCGGGTTTGAAATGCGGTACGTATTTACCGGCCAATTCCACTTTTTCGCCGGTTTTCGGATTACGCCCCTGGCGGGGTGCCCGATAATGCAATGAAAAGCTGCCAAAACCTCTGATTTCAATGCGGTCTCCCGTTTGCAGCGTCGATGCCATCTGTTCAAGAATTTCCTTGATGGCATTTTCCACTTCCTTGGCAGAGAGATGGCTGTATTGTTCTGACAGTCTTTCAATGAGATCGGATTTGGTCATGATGTGTTTCTCCTGATCACCAGACAACAAAAAGGGGGCGCGAAGGCCCCCTTTTGAATTCGGACAGGCTTATTCGCCTTTAGCCGCCTTGAAAGCTTCGGCCATGGCACTCAAACCAACATCTTCAGGTTGCTGCTGGTTCAGGCTATCCATCACCACTTTATCTTCAGCTTCGTCTTTCGCACGGATAGACAGGCTGAGGGTGCGATTCTTGCGGTCAACACCCATGAAACGCGCTTCGATTTCTTCACCCACTTTCAGTACGGTAGATGCGTCTTCGATGCGGTCGCGGGAGATGTCGGCAACGCGGACATAACCTTCCACGCCTTCTTCCATCTCAACCACGGCGCCTTTGGCGTCAACGGCAGTGATGGTACCCTTAACGATAGCACCTTTCTTGTTGTCAGCCAGGTACTTGTTGAAGGGGTCTTCGTCGATTTGCTTCACGCCCAGGCTGATGCGCTCACGCTCGGGATCGACCTGCAGAACAACGGCGTCAATCTCGTCGCCTTTCTTGAATTCACGAACGGCGTCGTCACCGTTGGCGTTCCAGGAAATGTCGGACAGGTGAACCAGACCGTCGATGCCGCCGTCCAGACCGATGAAGATACCGAAGTCAGTGATAGACTTGATCTTGCCGGAAACACGGTCACCCTTGTTGTGGGTTTCCGCAAACAGCTGCCACGGGTTGGATTTACACTGCTTCAGACCCAGAGAGATACGACGACGTTCTTCGTCGATATCCAGCACCATCACGTCTACGCTGTCGCCAACGGAAACCACTTTGGACGGGTGGATGTTCTTGTTGGTCCAGTCCATTTCGGACACGTGTACCAGGCCTTCAACGCCTTCTTCGATTTCAACGAAGCAGCCGTAGTCGGTCAGGTTGGTCACGCGGCCAGACAGACGAGTGCCTTCCGGGTAACGATTGGCGATATCAACCCACGGATCTTCACCCAGCTGTTTCAGACCCAGAGACACACGAGTGCGCTCACGGTCGAATTTCAGCACTTTAACGTTGATTTCGTCACCCACGTTCACGATTTCGGAAGGATGCTTAACGCGCTTCCAGGCCATGTCGGTGATGTGCAGCAGGCCGTCTACGCCGCCCAGGTCTACGAAAGCGCCGTAGTCGGTCAGGTTCTTAACGATACCCTTGACTTCCTGGCCTTCCTGCAGATTTTCGAGCAATTGCTCGCGCTCTGCACTGTTTTCGGTTTCGATCACGGCACGACGAGAAACAACAACGTTGTTGCGCTTCTGATCCAGCTTGATAACTTTGAACTCAAGCTCTTTACCTTCCAGGTGCAGCGTGTCGCGTACCGGGCGTACGTCAACCAGCGAACCAGGCAGGAAGGCGCGAATGGTGTTCACTTCTACAGTGAAGCCACCCTTTACCTTGCCGTTGATCACACCGATAACGGTTTCCTGATCTTCGTAGGCTTTTTCCAGTTGCAGCCAGGACTCGTGGCGCTTCGCTTTTTCGCGGGAAAGCAGAGTCTCACCGAAACCGTCTTCTACCGCGTCCAGCGCTACGTCTACTACGTCGCCAACGCTGACTTCCAGCTCGCCCTGAGCATTTTTGAACTGCTCGGCAGGGACAGCGGATTCAGACTTCAGGCCTGCATCAACCAGAACGATACCGTTCTCGATGGCGACTACAGTACCTTTAACAATGGAACCCGGACGGGTTTCCAGTTCTTTCAGAGACTCTTCAAAGAGTTGGGCAAAAGATTCAATCATGTTTAATGAATACACTTTTTAAGTTGAACATCCACAGGGCAATCCGGCACCGGTGGGGTGATTAGCATAGACCCGTCTCTTCCTTGGGGCGGGCAGGGCGAGGCCGCACCAGCGACCTCGCTTAAGTTATCTTTTCTTTCGTACTTTTTTAACCGAAATCAAGCTTAACCGAGCTTAACCTTAGTATGACTCAGCACTTTGTCCAGCACCTGTGTAATGGACAAATCGGTCGAGTCGATTATCAGAGCATCGGCTGCCGCTTTAAGGGGCGCCACGGCTCGATTGCGATCTCGCTCGTCACGCGCCTGAATTTCGCTTAAAAGACGGTCAAAACTAACATCAAAGCCCTTGTCTTGCAACTGAATAAGCCGTCGCTGCGCCCTTTCTTCGGCGCTGGCATCGAGGAAGATTTTGACCGGTGCGTCGGGGAAAACCACAGTGCCCATATCCCGGCCATCGGCAATCAGACCGGGGCCGGCCCGAAAGGCCCGCTGACGCCGAAGCAAGGCTTCCCTCACCCGGGGAAAGGCGGCGACCTTGCTCGCCGCGTCTCCCATTTTTTCGGTGCGAATGGAGCGGGAAACGTCTTCTCCTTCGAGGATGGTCCTGATGTGACCATCCACCACCGGAAACTGTACATCCAGGTGGGCCGCCAATGGCATTAATCCGGTTTCATCGTCCAGTGCCACATTGTGATGCCGGGCCGCCAGTGCCAGAACGCGATAGATAGCGCCGGAATCAAGCAGGTGCCATTCCAGTTTCTCGGCCAGCAACTGACAAAGGGTTCCCTTGCCGGCGCCGCCTGGGCCATCCACGGTAATGACGGGAGCTTGTTCAGTCATGGCATTCTCCAGTAAATAATGAGTCTGGGCACCTAGTGCCGCGCGGCCGGCATTATACCCGAGTTGTCAGATAAAGGCATAACTCACAATTCATTAACACGACAAAAATAAAGCCATTCGCGCGATGCCAGTCGATATTGCGCCTATACCTGCACGCTCATCCGCTTTACAATGACCGCCATTTTTTGTTACTTGATAATCAAAAGAGGAACGCCATGAGCAGTGTTACCCGGATGGCAAACTCAAAACTGCCGACACCCTGGGGCACCTTTACCCTGATCGGGTTTGAAGAAAAAGGCACCGGCAAGGATCATGCCGCCCTGGTGATGGGGAATATCGACGATGAACAGCCGGTACTGGGCCGTATTCACTCCGAGTGCCTGACCGGTGATGCCCTGTTCAGCCTGCGTTGCGATTGCGGCTTTCAGCTGCAGGCCGCTCTGGAAAGGATCGCCAAGGAAGGGCGCGGCATACTGCTCTATGTCCGCCAGGAAGGGCGAGGCATTGGTCTGTTGAATAAAATTCATGCCTATCACCTCCAGGATCAAGGCAAGGACACGGTGGAAGCCAACGTCGAGCTGGGTTTTGCCGCCGACATGCGCGACTACACCATCTGTGCCGACATGCTGCACAGCCTGGGCGTCAAGCAGATGAAGCTGATGACCAACAATCCACGCAAGGTCAAGGCGATGGAAAACTTCGGTATCGCAGTGCTGGAGCGGATACCGCTGCAGGAAGGGCGCAATCCCTTCAACGAGGATTACCTGAATACCAAGGCCGGTAAGCTGGGCCATATGCTCAAAGACTGACGCGCGTCAGTCTTTGAGCATATAACTAACGCCCCGGGCCCTTCGCCCGGGGCTTTTTTGTGGATTTCTGGTGACGGGTGACCGTAGGGGATCGGACAAAGGGCACTACTCCACCGACACGCCGTAAACCCCTCCCTGGCGCGGATGGTCGGCTAAGCAGACACCCTTTGCCCTCCTCCAGCTGCAGCATCATCTGATGGCACCACCTGCGGACAACACCTCATTATGGAAAAGGCTGCAGGGATTGCATCAGCCGACTGTCAAATGCCAGGGATGGCATTTGCTGAGCGTCACAAGGATGTGCTTGCAGCGGGTCGGTGGAGGCAACCCTGCTGTCTCTATAATTTAGAGTGACCCCTTCACGATTTATTTTCCCGCCAGCATCTGGGCATCGCTGCGCTTCAGTACCGAGTACAGCACGCCACTGACCAGGGATCCGGCGGCAATGGCCGGCACATACCACAGCAGTTGCTGAATGGCATTGGGGATAAAGAACACGAAAATTCCGCCATGGGGCGCCAGCAATTTCACACCAAAGTACATGGACATAGCCCCGGTGAGGGCGCCGCCGAGCATGCAGCAGGGGATCACCCGCAACGGATCCCGGGCGGCGAAGGGAATGGCGCCTTCGGAAATAAAGCACAATCCCAGTACAAAAGAGGCCTTGCCCGCCTCCTGCTCGCTCTTGTTAAACTTACGTCGGGCAAGAAAGGTGGCAATTCCCATGGCCAGCGCCGGCACCATGCCTGCCGCCATGGCCGCCGCCATGGGGCCGTAGGTTTGTGATGCCAGCAAGCCGACCGAAAAGGCATAGGCCGCCTTGTTGACCGGGCCGCCCATGTCGAAACACATCATGGTGCCGATGATAATACCGAGCAGCACCGCATCGGCCGAGCCCATGTTGTTGAGGAAGTCGGTCATGGTCATCATCACCAAGGCCACCGGCCCACCGACCACGTAAATCATCAGCAGACCGGTAAAGAGGCTGGCAAACAGCGGAATAATCAATATGGGTGTAAGTGCCGTCAGGCTGGCGGGCATCGGCACCTTCTGTGCCAGATAACGGGCACTGTAGCCGGCCAGAAAGCCGCCGATGATGCCGCCGATAAAACCGGCTCCCAGGGTGCTGGCCAGCATGCCACCAATCATGCCAGGGGCAACCCCTGGGCGGTCGGCAATAGAATAGGCGATGTAGCCGGACAGCACGGGTATCATAAGGGCAAAGGCCGAGGCCCCACCGATTTGCATCAGCGCCGCCGCCAGACTGCCTTCTTCCTTGAACGCCTCGATGCCAAACACGAACGACAGCGCGATCATCAAGCCGCCGGCAACCACCATCGGCAGCATGAACGACACCCCGGTCAGCAGATGCTGATAAGGACCGGCCTGCTTGTCGTCTTGCCGATCGCTCGCCTTCTCCGCTCCCGCCGTCTTCTTTCCCTTGTGCTGATATAACCGGGCTTCGGCCCGAGCGCGGTCCAGGGTGTGTTGCGGTTCTTTCAGCGCCGCCCCTGTGCTGGTGCGGTACACTCGTTTACCGTCAAAGCGGCCGAGATCCACTTCGATGTCCGCCGCCACTATCACCGCATCGGCGGCTTTGATGTCGGCGGTGCTCAGCGCGTTCTGGGCACCGACCGAGCCCTGGGTTTCGACTTTTATCTGGATCCCCATGCCGTTGGCGGTCTCGGTCAAGGCTTCCGCAGACATAAAGGTATGCGCCACGCCGGTCGGACAGGCGGTAATGGCCACCAGTTTCACCCCGACCACCGGCGCGCCTTCCTGCTGTATCACCGCCTGCTCCCTGCCCTGTTGCAGCCAGACACCGGGATCGTTCAGTGCCGACTGAATATCGCTACGATACAGGCGCTTGCCGACAAAACGAGACAGATCCAGTGGTGTATCCGCCGCCACCAGCACCAGTTCGGCCTCTTCGATCTGCGTTGGTGTGAAGGCCGTGACCGGCTCGAGCCGGCTGTAACATTCCACACTCGTCTGCCAAGCCAGACTTTGTGCCGCCTGACGCAACAAACGTGCCGCCAGATAACTGCTGGCCATGCCACTGGGACAGGCGGTAATAATCAATGTTTTCATTGCTCTTTTCCCGTCTCGAGTGACGTGATTTCAATGACATCCTGAACCACCGCCAGTTGTTGCTGATTACCGATGCCGACCCCCACCTGGGTCACCGCCATGATCGACAGGGCCACGGCCCGCCGCAGGGTAGAAGCTTCATCCCGACCTTCCTGCAAACCGGCACAAAGTCCGGCCATCAGGCTGTCGCCGGCGCCCACAGTACTGACTACCTTCACCCTGGGTACCCGGGCCCGCCAGACTCCCCGGGGGCTGAACCAGTGCACACCATCGGCACCGCTTGATACCACTACATGCCGAATACCCTGCTGCTGAAGCTCCCGGGCACAGGCCATCAGCTCGGCTTCATCGCGAATGGGTCGACCGATAAGCGTCGCGAGTTCGTCGATATTGGGCTTGATCAGCGCGGGCTTTCCCTTTATCCCCGCACGCAGGGCCTCGCCACTGGTATCCAGCAAGATCCGTTTTCCGCGCTCGCGCCACCGTCCGATCAGCTCCTCGAGTTGCCCGGGACAGGCGCCGGGCGGCAGGCTTCCCGCCACTACCAGGGTATCGAAGTGAGCACCCAGCGAGTCGAGTCGCGCCAGTAGTCGGTTCCAATCGCCCTTCTCCACCTGTAATCCCGGCAGATTGATATCCGTGACCCGGCCATCGGCTTCGCTGACCTTGACATTAACCCGGGTATCACCGGCCAGACGCACGACGTCGTCGTCGATACCGTAACGCTCGAACAGGGCACGAAAGGCGGCGTCGTTGTTCCGGCCCAGAAAACCGCAGGCCCGGGGCCTATGTCCCAAGTCGGCCAGCACCCGGGCCACGTTGATGCCCTTGCCGGCGGCGCCCAGATGACCACTGTTGGCCAGGTTGACCGTTCCCGCGCTCAATGTCTCCAACGTGACGGTCAGATCCAGTGCCGGGTTCAGGGTCAGGGTGACAATGCTCATCGAGCTGCACCCACCAGCTGACGAACCGTCGGGGCATCACTGGCCTTTAATGCCTGTTCGGCCAGTTGCCGGCAGCTGCTCAGGCTCCACTCCCGCACCTGCGCCTTCACCAAAGGCACCCGCCTGAGGGTGACCGACAGTTCGTCCACCCCCAACCCGACCAACAGCGGCAGCGCCACCGGATCCGAGCCCAGCTCACCACAGACTCCCACCCACTTGCCTTCGGCATGAGCCGCGTCCACCGTCATCTTGATCAACCTTAATACCGCCGGGTTGAGGCCATCGGAGAGGGCGGCTAGTTCAGCGCTTCCCCGGTCCATCGCCAGGGTGTACTGGGTCAGATCGTTGGTGCCGATACTGAAAAAGTCGACCTCTTGGGCAAACACCCCGGCGTTGAGGGCGACGGAAGGCACTTCCACCATGATACCGAGCTGCACATTGGTCGCCTGCACCTCGGCCTGTATCTTGTCAAATAGGCTCCTGGCCCAGCGCCACTCGGACCAGTCAGCCACCATGGGAAACATGATGCGCAAGGGCCGGTCACCGGCGGCCATCAGCAAGGCGCGCAACTGGGTTTCCAGCAACGCGGGCTTTTGCATGCACAGTCGAATGCCGCGCACCCCGAGGAAAGGGTTGCCTTCTTTTGGCTCCGGCCAGTAAGGCAGGGATTTGTCTCCCCCCACGTCCAGGGTTCTTACCACCAGCGGCCGGCCGTCGAGGGCATCAAACACGCTCCGATAGGCGGCCAGTTGAGCGTCCAGATCCGGTGCACTGCGCCGGGCCATGAACACAAATTCGGTACGCAGCAGGCCCACCCCTTCGGCGCCAGCCTCCACCACCTCCGCCGCCCGGGCGGTATTACCCAGATTGGCCGCTACTTCCACCCGGTATCCGTCACGGGTAATGGCCGGTTCATGACGATGAGCCCAGGCAAGATCGGCCAGATCCCGCTCCCCTTGCTGACAAACCCGGGCCTGCTCCAGCACCGACACCTCGGGGGCGACCCAAAGCGTACCGTCATCGCCATTGAGGATGGCTTCGGTACCCGACTGCAAGGTCATGACGGCACCGCCTGCCGCCACCAGCAATGGAATACCCAGGGAGCGCGCCAGAATGGCGCTGTGCGACGAAGCACCACCGCCAACGGTGACCAGCCCCAACACCCTGCCCGGGTCCAGGTTGACCAGTTGGGAGGGGCCTATATCCTGCGCGACCCAGAGATAGGGATGGTCCGGTGTTACCACCGGGTTGCTGTCGCACAACCTCGCCATCACCCGGCGACCAATATCGCGAATGTCGGCGGCCCGCTCGGCCAGCAGGGCGTCGGGGCTGGCCGCCTGCCGGATGGCGACGGAGTCAATTTCGCTCCACCAGGCCGCCGCCGCCGACATACCCTGTTTGATGCGGCAGCTCACCCCCTGTGTCAAAGAAGGATCGGCCAGCAACTCCCGATGCATCGCCATCATGTCCCGCGCCTGCGGAGCATTTATCCGACTCAGGGTGGCGGCCAGCTCCGTACTGGCCTGCTCGATGGCCGTATTCAGCTTTCGCTGCTCGGCCCGGGCATCCTCGGCCTGTTGCGGGTACTCGAACTCCACGGGGGCATCTACGAATACCGGCCCGATGGCAATACCGGGTGAGGCGGATACTCCACGCACCCGGGTATTGGCCGCGATGTCGTCCGGCTCATGCAAGATATCGGTGGCGTCGGCTTCCGCTACCGCCGCCAGGGTAGCAAGCTCCTCTCCCAAGCCTCCGCTTACCGCCTCCTCCAGGGCATTCAGGGCCTCCTCGGCATCCTGCCCCTCGGCACGGAACACCAGCTGATGGCCAGCCTTGGCGCCCAGACCTATCACCTTCATCAGACTCTTGGCCGATACCCAGCGCCCGTCTCCGTCGAGATTGCGAATCTTGATCTCCGCCTCGAATTGTTTCGCGCTTTGTACCAGTGCGGCCCCGGGCCGGGCATGCAGGCCATACTCATTACGCACCACTGCCGCCCTTTCATTGGTGGCCGCAGATAGCGGCCCCCGTTCCAGGGCTGCGATCAGCGCCTCGGCAGAGTCCTGTCCCGCCAGCTCGGCACCTCTGCCCGCCACCAGCCACTCGGTCATTTGGGTCAACAGGGTCTTGTGGCCGACCCCTTTCACCGCCAGCACCAGTAACCCGGATACCGGCTGCTGACGATGCTCGATGGCCGAGCTGGCGGTGGTCAGCAGCACCGCCCGCGGCTTGTCGTCGGCCGGAGTCTGTTTCAGCCACCAGCCCTGTCCGATATGGACAGCCTCATGTTGCTGCAGCTTTTTCTCCTCATCCGGGCTCAACAGAAGGCGTGATACTGCCTGTTCAACCAGCTGTTCCAGAGCGCTGACACTGACCTTAACGGCCACCTGCCCGGCGTTCAGCATCCATTCGGTTGTCGACCCGGCGTCATCCTGCAACAGTTGCAATACCTCCTGCGGCTCACGGGCGGCCTTTACTTGCTCGGCCAGCCCGTCCCGAGACAAGGTGCCGGCCAATTGTTTCAGCAGACCCAGATGCTCGTCGGAGCCGGCGGCAATGCCCAGCACCAGATAGACCTTTTCTCCGTCGCCCCAGGGCACCCCATTAGGCAGGTGCATGGCCTTGATGCCGGTTTTTTTAATCAGATGGCGGCTCTCCTGAGTACCGTGGGGGATGGCAATACCCTGGCCCAGGTAGGTAGCAGTTTGTGCCTCTCGTGCCAGCATGCCGGCCCCGTAACCGGCGGCGACATGGCCGTCCTGCTCCAGCCAGTCGGCCAGCGCCTGAATGACGGTGGTCTTGTCGGCCAGGGGAACACCGGTTTTTACGTCTTGCGCAGTCAGAAAAAGCATGACATCACCTGAAGATGGACAAAAGATGGATACCTTGAGACAAGATGGTGGAACCTGGGGCGTTTTGGTAACTGAATTTATACTGAATCGTTTCAGGCAGACGGGCAAGTCTGTTTCTGTTGCCCGGAAGGCATGACTCACCGGGCAAGAATTCACAACAATCAGGGCTGAGTTTCCTGGCCATTCCATGCGAAGACCCGGCCGGCATGTTCGGGCCCGATGCCACCACCCATGATCCAATCATGCATCTGGCCTCTCCTTGTCGCGATTATTGCTCGGAAAGGATGACCGGGTTTAATCGACTTTGCTTGCCGCCATTATTTGTGAGGCCCAGCCTTCCAACTCGTCGGCATGACTGATGAACTGCTCACCTTCGACCAGCGGCGCCCGCACCCGGACCGGCTCGCCCTGATAAGAGAAGCTCAGTTGCCAGGCATGCAGATAGCCCCGGTCTGCCACGCTGCCACCATAGCGGCTGTCGCCCAGAATGGGACAACCCTGGCTTTTCAGCGCCACCCGCAGCTGGTGGGTCTTGCCGGTCTGGGGCTGCAGTAAAAAGGCGCGCAGGCCCTCGGCCAGCAGACTGCTGTAAAAGCGGGTCATGGCCGGATTATGCTGGGTACGACACAGCTTCCAGCTGCCGCCGCGCGCCTTTTCCATGTCGCCCTTGATCAGGCCCTGCTTTTTGATCGGCTTGTGATCCGACAGCGCCAGATACCATTTGCGGGTGCTGCGCTCGGCAAACTGACGGCTGAGCGCTCTATTGGCGTCCGGGTTGCGGGCCAGCAGCAAAACACCGGTAGTGATCTTGTCCAGCCGGTGGACCGGATACAGCGGCTCGTCCCGGGCTTCGCTGAGCTGGCGAACCAGACCCGGCAGATCCCCTTCCTGATGCATGCCGATGCCGGCCGTCTTGTTGATGACGAGGTAATCTCGATGTTCCAACAGAATGTCCATAAGGGCCTCTGAGCCAGACTCTGTAAACCTTGAAATGCAAAAAGCCCGCGGCGAATAAACGCAGCGGGCTTTTCTGTGGTATGGCGGAGGAGCAGGGATTTGAACCCTGGATGGGCTATAAACCCATGCCGGTTTTCAAGACCGGTGCATTCAACCACTCTGCCACCCCTCCGACGGCGTGCATACTACCCAAGGCCGGCCTGTCTTGTAAACCGATAAATGCCGACACCGGTGCGAATGGACATTTAATGATCACCATGACGCTGATTAACGGGGCAAAACCTTGAATTCGGGAACAGAAAGCTCGACAACCGAGTCATGATATGTCCAAATGACCGGTATCATTTTTAGCCGACCTGTTATTCTTGTTCAGATACGGGTCGGACACCGGTTTTAGACACTAAAGGAGTCTGAACGATGCGATATAACGATACTCTGTCCCGTACCCAGTCGGGTGCGCTGGCCACCAACAAGGTACTGCGCAACACCTATATGCTGCTGGGCCTGACTCTGGTCGTGGCCTCGTTGTCGGCCGGCGTCAGCGCCATGCTTGCCCTGCCACGTCCGGGACTTATCATCACCCTGGTCGGCTTCTATGGTTTGATGTACCTGACCGAGCGTAACCGCAACAGCGGTCTGGGCCTGTTGTTTATCTTCGCCTTTACCGCCTTCACCGGTTACACCATAGGGCCCATCATCAACTACTACCTGAGCACCGCCTCCGGCACCGAAACCGTCATGCTGGCTCTGGGTGGCACCGCGCTCACCTTCCTGTCACTGTCTGCCTATGTACTGACCACCAGAAAGGACATGTCCTTCCTCGGTGGCATGATGATGGCCGGTTTTGTGGTGCTGCTGGTGGGTATTGTCGCCAATATTTTCCTGGCCCTGCCGGCGCTGAGCCTGGCCCTGAGCGCCCTGTTCATCCTGTTCTCGTCCGGCGCCATCCTGATGCAGACCAGCGCCATCATCCACGGCGGCGAACAGAACTATATTTCCGCCACCGTGACGCTCTATGTCTCTATCTTCAACATCTTCCTCAGCCTGCTGCAACTGCTGGGTTTGAGCCGGGATTAACCCTTTCCCGCTCATCGAGTGCAAAAAGCCCCCGTGGGGGCTTTTTTTGTGGCCGCAGAGTCTGTTGTTCGTCACCGACTCGGGTATCATCGAAGCTAAGCCCGGTATCTTGAAGCATCCTATGTCACCCGCAATAATCTGGCTCCGGCGAGTCTTTACTGACAGCCATTTCTTCTTTGCCCTGAAAGTGCTGCTGGCCATGGGCAGCCTGCTGTTGCCCGGCTGGTGGCTGGAGCAGACGCCCACCGCCGTCACCCTGACGCTGGGCGCCATGGCCGGAGCCCTGAGCGAGGTGGATCAGGACCCCAAAGGCCGGCTGCGCCATCTACTGCTGAGCCTGTTGTGCTTTTTCGGGGCCATCAGCCTGGTCAGCCTGCTGATCGACAGTCCGCTGCTGTTCGGCCCCCTGCTGGTACTCAGCACCTTTGTGCTGATCCTGATGGGGGCCTGGGGGCCGGCTGCAAGCACCCTGGGATTCGGCACCCTGCTGGTGTCGCTCTATGCCATGCAGGGGCACGCCGACAGCCCTTCCTTCTGGTATCAGCCGCTACTACTGACTCTGGGCGCGGCCTGGTATGGTCTGCTGTCATGGCTGGTGCTGCTGGTCTGGCCCTACAAGCAGGTGCACGAGCAACTGGCCCAGTGCTACTTTGCCCTGTCCCGTTATCTGCTGGAAAAATCCCGTTTCTTCGACAGTCCCGAAGAACAGCATCAGCACCTGCGCCATCAGCTGGCCCAGCTCAATATCCAGCTGGTCAGCGCGCTGGAAACGACCAAGTTGATGCTGAATCGCCGCATTCAGGGCCGAGGCCAGCAGGAACAGGAGCTGGGCCGCCTGCTGGCGCTCTATCTGCAGGTACAGGAGATGCATGAACGCGCCACCTCCAGCCATTATTCCTATCGGCAGCTGAACCAGGATCTGAAACAGGTCGATGTACTGGCCGGTTACCAGACCCTGCTGGTGGAGCTGGGGGAAGCCTGCTACCGATTGGGTTACGCCATTCTCACCCATAATGCCTATCAGCACAGCAAGCGCATCGCCTGGGAGTTGAGCGCCCTCCAGGATCAGCTGGATTACAGTCACCTCAAACGCCATTACCCCCGTTCGCTGCTCAGTCCGATGAAATTTCTCGGCCGTAACATGGCACACCTGCATCAGGCCCTGCTGCGGGCCGAGACGCTGACCCGGCGCCAGCCGCTGTCCGAAGACGTGTCCGTCGAGCTGGCTCGCCCGGAGCCTGTACCCTTCTGGCCCAAATTCAAGGCCCTACTGCATCCCAATTCCCTGTTGTTTCGCCACGGGGTTCGCCTGAGCCTGTGCTTTGCCCTGGGTTACAGCCTGATCGCCGCCCTCGAGCTGGAACGCGGCTACTGGATACTGCTGACCATCCTCTTCGTCTGTCAGCCCAGCTTCAGCGCCACCCGCAAGCGACTGCTGCAGCGCACCCTGGGTACCCTGGGTGGTATTGTAGCGGGCATCCCCCTGCTGATGTTGTTTCCCTCGGTCGGCGCCCAGCTGGTGATACTGCTGCTGTGCGCCTTTGTGTTCTTTACCCAGGTCAAGGTCTATTACAGCTGGGCGGTGGGCTTTGTCACCCTCTTCGTGCTGCTGGCCTTCAATCTGCAAAGTGGCGTGGCCGAACCGGTATTTCTGCCCCGGTTGTTCGACACCCTGGCCGGTTGCGCCCTGGCCTTCGTAGCGGTCTGGTTTATCTGGCCCGACTGGCAGCGCCGCCACCTGCCCCGACTGATGGCCGATGCCATGGAAGCCAACGCCCATTATCTGGCGGCCATTGCCCGGCAATTCGCACTGGGCCGACATGACGAGCTCGATTACCGACTGCCGCGCAAGCAGGCTCACCTGGCGGATAATCAACTGGCGCTGGCCTGGCAGAATATCCGGGTGGAGCCGGTGCCCAGGCATTGGCTGAACCTGTGTTTCGATATCGCCTATCGCAACCATGCCCTGCTGTCGTATCTGTCGACCCTGGGCGCCCATCGCATGCACAGCGCGCCCCTGCAGGATGAACAAATTCGACAACTGGTGACCCGGCTGCTCGCTTCGGCCCAGGCTCTGCGCCGCGAAGAGGTATTGCCGACCTATCCGCCGCTACCGAGCACCAACGCCGGCACAGAGACCGACGATGAGTGGCTGATCCTCAGCCATCAGTTGTTGGGACATATCACCCTGTTGGTAAACGATCTCTACCAGCTGGCCCGGGGCTTTCGGCAGCAGACACCAACGGAAGATGCGCCAGGCCCGCGACTTGGGTAAAATCACAGGTCCATGAGAGTACAAAGAAGATGAATGCTTATGTTCGAGTTTGAAGGGCGTACTATCGATACCGATGCCCAGGGCTACCTTAAACAGCATCAGGACTGGCAACCGGAAATGGTGACCATTCTGGCCGATCAGGAAGGCATCATGCTGACTCCTGAACACCGGGAAGTGATCCAGTTTGTGCGCGACTTTTATCTCAAATACAACACCTCGCCGGCCATGCGCGCCCTGGTGAAGGCCATGGCCAAAGAGCTGGGCGAAGAGAAAGGCAACAGCCGTTACCTGTACCGGCTGTTCCCCAAGGGCCCGGCCAAACAGGCCACCAAGCTCGCCGGCCTGCCCAAGCCGGTGAAATGTATATAGGCGCGAGCTGTGACAGAGCCACTCGATGGATGATCCAACTGACCACTGAAATATGTGGAAGAAACAGCAGCGTTACCCTTTTTATGCGGCAACTCGCTCGTTGAGCAAAAACCCGCGTTACGCCGTCAGCAGGCACAAAAAAGCCCGGGTCGATTCGGGCTTTTTCTTATTGCTTAATACTTACGGCTGCCCTTCGGGCTTACTCTTGTTCCGACTTGGGATACTTGGCCGCGGTTTCCTTGATCAGCGGCTGCAATTCGCCTTGCTGGAACATTTCCATGATGATATCGCAGCCACCGACCAGTTCACCGTCTACCCACAACTGAGGGAAGGTCGGCCAGTTGGCGTATTTCGGCAGCTCGGCACGAATTTCCGGGTTCTGCAGAATATCCACGTAGGCGAAAGGTTCACCACAGTTCATCAGCGCCTGAGAGGCCTGGGCAGAAAAACCACAGCTGGGGAATTTGGGCGACCCTTTCATGTAAAGCAGAATCGGATTTTCACTGATTTGGGTTTTGATCTTTTCAATTGTATCCATGGGGCACCTCAGCAGACGGCTGTATGTTAAAAAACACGATTTGTTAAAAACCACATTCTACTTTATCCCTCTGTGGTCACAAGAGCGGGACGCCATAAATTGGTATTGGCAATACATTAACCTGAAGCAGGGCCGACACCGATGACGTTCCGAATACAAAGTTACCGTTTTTCGGCGCCTTTCCGGTACGGGGTACCCCTACAAAAGCTGTTGTTGTTTAGCCGTCCGGCAAACTGCTACAATCCTTTCAGCAATTTAGCGGTTTGCGGCTATGAAATGTCGGCCGCCCCGCCATGGAAAGAAAGCAAGTCAGCAATGTCGAGACCAGCCTCAGGCTGGCACCATCAAAATGGAGAATATAATAATGGCATTTGAACTTCCCGCCCTGCCTTACGCCAAAAACGCGCTGGAACCCCATATTTCTCAGGAAACCCTGGAATACCACCACGGTAAACACCACAATTCCTACGTGGTCAACCTGAACAACCTGGTTCCCGGCACCGAGTTTGAAGGCAAATCTCTGGAAGACATCATCACCACTTCTTCCGGTGGCATTTTCAACAACGCCGCCCAGATCTGGAACCACACCTTCTACTGGAGCTGCCTGGCTCCCAACGGTGGCGGCGAGCCTACCGGCGCCCTGGCCGATGCCATCAAGGCCGCGTTCGGTTCTTTCGATGCCTTCAAGGAAGAGTTCACCAAATCCTGTGTGACCAACTTCGGCTCCGGCTGGACCTGGCTGGTGAAGAAGGCCGACGGCTCCGTTGCCATCGCCAACACCTCCAACGCCGGTTGCCCGCTGACCGACGCCGCCACTCCGCTGCTGACCTGTGATGTATGGGAACACGCCTACTACATCGACTACCGCAACGTGCGCCCCGACTATGTGAAGGCCTTCTGGTCTCTGGTCAACTGGGAATTCGTGGCAGAAAACTTCGCCAAGTAAGTCCTGGTTAGCTAAAAACACCCCGGCTTGCCGGGGTGTTTTTGTTATTGAGTCTTTTTTATACAGCCTGTTTGGGTGTAAAATACGCCCTCTTTTATTTCTACCTCTTTAAAGTGAGTTAAGCCCAGTGAGTATGACTGTTCCCCGTATCGGCTTTGTGTCTCTCGGTTGTCCGAAAAATCTGGTCGATTCCGAGCGTATTCTGACCCAGCTGCGTATCGAAGGTTATGATGTGGTGCCTTCCTACGATGATGCCGATCTGGTGATCGTCAATACCTGTGGCTTTATCGACAGTGCCGTGCAGGAGTCCCTGGAAGCGGTAGGCGAAGCCCTGAGCGAAAACGGCAAGGTCATTGTTACCGGCTGTTTAGGTGCCAAGGAAGACCAAATCCGCGAAGTTCACCCCAAGGTACTGGAAATTACCGGCCCTCATTCCTACGAGCAGGTGCTGGAGCACGTGCATCGTTATGTTCCGCGTCCAGAATACAACCCCTTCGTCAATCTGGTACCCGAGCAGGGTGTCAAGCTCACGCCCAAGCATTTCGCCTACCTGAAGATTTCCGAAGGTTGCAACCACAAATGCACCTTCTGCATCATCCCCTCGATGCGCGGCGATCTGGACAGCCGCCCCATCGGCGATGTGCTGAGCGAAGCCCGCCGCCTGGCCAATGCCGGCGTGAAGGAACTGCTGGTGATCTCCCAGGACACTTCTGCCTACGGGGTGGATGTGAAGCACAAGACCGGTTTCGCCGACGGTATGCCGGTCAAGACCCATATTCAGGCCCTGTGCGAAGAGCTGGGCAAGATGGGTGTCTGGGTGCGGCTGCATTACGTGTACCCCTACCCGCACGTGGATCACCTGATCCCGCTGATGCGCGACGGCAAGATACTGCCTTATCTGGATATTCCGCTGCAGCATGCCAGCCCGCGTATCCTCAAGCTGATGAAGCGCCCCGGCGCCGTGGATCGCACCCTGGAGCGGATCCGCAGCTGGCGTGAAATCTGCCCGGAGATCACCATTCGTTCCACCTTTATCGTCGGCTTTCCCGGCGAAACCGAAGAAGACTTCCAGATGCTGCTCGACTTTATCGAGCAGGCCGAGCTGGACCGGGTCGGTTGTTTCACCTACAGCCCGGTAGACGGTGCCCGTGCCAACGAACTGGCCGATCCGGTACCGGAAGAGGTCAAACAGGAACGGTTCGAGCGCTTCATGGCGCTGCAGCAGCAGGTTTCTACCCGCAAGCTGGCCCAGAAAATCGGCAAGGTGGTACAGGTGCTGATCGACGAAGTGGACGAAGAAGGCGCCATCGGTCGTTCCAGCGCCGATGCACCGGAAATCGACGGCGTCGTTTATCTGAACGGCGAAACCGGCCTCACCCCCGGCCAGATGGTATCCGTGACCATCACTCACTCCGACGAGTACGATCTCTGGGGCGAACTGGCCTGATAGCCATCCCTCTAGGGCCTGTTGACCTTTCGCGATGATGTTTGCAGCAGTTTGCGGAGTCGGCTAAACGCGTTTAACTCGAACAACATTTAGCCTCTAAAGGTCAACAGACCCCAGCAAAAGCCCCGGCAACGGGGCTTTTTCATCTCCGTCTCTTGTGTTTCCATAAACTGGTCGTTGTACCCATCCCATTAAGCAATTGATCTATTGGGTTCTCATATCAATCCGAACAGCTGGCACTGTCTGCAGGCAACACGGTGTACCTGAAGAGGCAGCAGAGAACGACGCCCACGATCGTGGCATGTCGAGGGAGGCGGCTGTGTTGCCTCTGAACTGCGACATAACACCAATGTTCAGATACTTAATGGGAGCGGTATAAACTGGTAGCTGGTGCACTTCATTTGTTGCTAAGCAACATTTATGTTACTGCTATTTTCAGCCTGTAATGGCTTTTCTCGAGTTCAGTCATACTTTGCTCGAGTGAGGCTCTCCACCCAATCGATTGTCCTGTATAGTGGTTCCTGTTTTTAAACGCCGTCCAGGGTCAGTCTTGGCCCGTCTCATCGAGCCCGGTAGTCCAGATGAATACATTAGAAAAAATTACAAAAAGCATCGAAAGTTTCAGCAAGTCTGAAAGAAAAGTGGCAGAAGTGATCCTTGCCTCACCTCAGACCGCTATCCATTCCAGCATTGCAACCCTGGCCAAACTGGCGGATGTGAGCGAGCCGACCGTCAATCGTTTTTGTCGCCGGCTCGACACCAAGGGCTTCCCCGACTTCAAGTTACACCTGGCCCAGAGCCTGGCCAACGGCACACCCTACGTAAGCCGTCAGGTGGAAGAAGACGACAGCCCCGAGTCTTATACCGCCAAGATTTTCGAATCCAGCATGGCCTGTCTGGACTCGGCCCGCAGCACCCTGGACCCACAGGCGGTCAATCGCTGCGTCGACTTGCTGACCCAGGCCAAGAAGCTGTCATTCTTCGGTCTGGGCGCCTCGTCAGCCGTGGCCCACGATGCCATGAACAAATTTTTCCGCTTCAATGTGCCTGTACTGTGTTTCGACGATGTGGTGATGATGCGTATGAGCTGCATCAACAGCTCGGAAGGCGATGTGGTGGTATTAATTTCCCACACCGGCCGCACCAAGGCACTGGTGGAAATCGCCCAGCTGGCCCGACAGAACGATGCCATCGTCATAGGACTGACCGCCAAAGACTCTCCCCTGGCGCGGGAGTGCACCATGGTATTGTCGATGGAGGTGTCGGAAGACACCGATGTTTACCTGCCGATGGCCTCGCGTTTGGCTCAAATGGTACTTATTGATGTGCTGGCCACCGGCTTTATTTTGCGTCGTGGCAGCAAATTCCGGGAGAATCTGAGAAAAGTTAAAGAAGGGATCAAAAATTCACGCTTTGATAACCCTCATATTTGATTTTGATCAAATGGCCGTAAAACACCGGCCATTTTTGTGACGCCGTCTACACTTTTTCATTTTCTTCAGTTATTATCGATAACAATTTCATAAATCAAGGATGCAGCGTCAGACCGTGAGCAAGCCATTCAACACCAATCGGGAGTCTGTCATCACGACGTTTTCTCCGGCTGTCACCCTCTCGTCTGCAGACATCCATGAATCTTTTATTGCTTGCGGCCTGCCAGATTTTAAATACCGCGCAACATACCCCTTTTTATGTGATCTACCTCTCAATTGGAGTCTCTTATGTTAAGACGTACCAAGATAGTTACTACCCTGGGTCCGGCTACCGATCGCGACAATAACCTCGAAGAAATCATCAAGGCCGGCGCCAACGTGGTGCGTATGAACTTTTCTCACGGCACCGCCGAAGATCACCTGGCTCGTGCCAACCAGGTGCGGGAAATCGCTAAAAAACTGGGCAAGCATGTGGCCATTCTGGGTGACCTTCAGGGTCCCAAAATCCGCGTGTCTACCTTTAAGGATGGCAAGATTCACCTCAATATCGGCGACAAGTTCCTGCTCGACGCCGACTTGCCCAAGGGTGCCGGCGATCAGCAGCAGGTTGGTATCGACTATAAAGATTTGCCGAGAGACGTGAAAACCGGCGACATTCTGCTGCTCGACGATGGTCGGGTGCAGCTGCGGGTTGAAGGCGTAGACGGCAACAAGGTACTGACCGAAGTGACCGTGGCCGGTCCGCTGTCCAACAACAAGGGTATCAACAAGAAAGGTGGCGGTCTTTCCGCTCCGGCCCTGACCGAAAAAGATAAAGAAGATATCATCACCGCCGCCAAAATCGGCGTCGACTATCTGGCCGTGTCTTTCCCCCGTACCGGTGAAGACATGCGCATCGCCCGTGACCTGGCCCGTGCCGCCGGCAGCAATGCCAAAATGGTTGCCAAGGTTGAACGTGCCGAAGCCGTTGCCACAGACGCCGCCATGGAAGACGTGATCCTGGCCTCCGACGTGGTCATGGTTGCCCGGGGTGACCTGGGGGTTGAGATTGGTGACTCCGAACTGGTGGGTGTGCAGAAGAAACTGATCCGTACCTCTCGTCGCCTGAATCGCGTGGTTATTACCGCCACCCAGATGATGGAGTCGATGATCAACGCGCCGCTGCCGACCCGTGCCGAAGTCATGGACGTGGCCAACGCCGTGCTCGATGGTACCGATGCGGTTATGCTGTCTGCCGAAACCGCCGCCGGTGACTTCCCGGTTGAAACCGTGAAGGCCATGGCCGAAGTCTGTCTGGGCGCCGAAAAACACCCCAGCGTCAACGTGTCCAACCACCGCATGAATTTTACCTTCACCTCGGTGGAAGAAACCGTCGCCATGTCTACCATGTATGCGGCCAACCACCTGCAGGGCGTAAAGGCCATCGTCGCATTGACTCATTCCGGCACCACGCCACTGCTGCTGTCTCGCGTTAGCTCCGGTCTGCCGATTTTCTCCCTGTCAGGTGAAGAAAAGACCCTGGCCTGGAGCAACATGTACCGCGGTGTGACGCCGGTTTACTTCAAGCACGACTCAAGCAAGAGCAGCACCGAAATCAGTCGTGAGGCTCTGGCAACCCTGAAAAAAGCCGGTTACGTGAACAGCGGTGATCTGGTACTGCTTACCCATGGCGATACCATGGAAGTGGTCGGCAGCACCAACACCTGCAAGATCCTGATCGTCGAATAAGCCTTCCGGTTTATCGATGCAAAAAGCCGCCCTTCTCGGGGCGGCTTTTTGTTTTCGGGCTTTCACTGATCCCGTGAAATGCCGACGGTACCTGTCACTGACATAAAAGACCGACCTGCTTCGCAGGCCCTGCCGGCTAAAGTGGCAGCGCCCCCTCCTCTGTAGGCGCTGCTTTACGACGCAAACCCACCGGCGAATCGAAACTTACAGACATAGCGCCATACAGCCCCTCCAGGCGAAACCCCGCCGTTATGCCTGTAGCCCCATGGCCAAGGGGCAGGAGCGGATCGGCGGCAACGACAAAAACCTCAGGCCACCTCTGACTTTTCGTTGTCCGCAGCTTCCCGGCTCAGCTCGCCGGGTTTGAAGCTGTCGACCGCAATGGCGTTGCGACGCAGTTCATCGGCGTGTTTCAGCTTCTGCACCTCGGTATCATCGATAATGCCCTGTGCCCGGGCCTGTATCAGCAGCTCGTCAAAGGCCGGCTTGCGCGGCAGGGTGCCGGCTTTTTGCGCCTCATGTAGTTTTTTCTCGATACCCTGCACCGACACCATGGCCAGAAAGGCGGCTTCCACCTCGCCCAGCCCCGGTTTGCCCTCGGCCGGCACATAACAGAGCCTCGTTAACCGGTCGCGTACCCCGCCCGGGATCATCAGCACCCTGCCGATGGCCTGGGCATGCTTGTCCAACGGCTTTTTATAGCGGTTACCCAGCGGGAAGATCAGTGTCTGCAAGGTCAGCGCCACCGGACGATGGGGGAAGTTCTGGAAGAAACCGTCCAGCGCCTCGCCAATCAGATAGAGGTTGCGACTCAGCGCATAATGCACGAACGGCAGCTCATCGGCGGGTCGGCCATTGTCCTCAAAATACTTGAGGGTGGCGCTGCCCAGATAAAGATGGCTCAGTACATCGCCCAGCCGCGCCGAAATCATCTCCTTGCGCTTGAGATCACCACCCAGGAGCAGCATCGACATATCGGCGCAGAGTGCCAGCGCCTTGCTCATCCGCGCCAGCTGTCGGTAGTAGCCTGCCGTCTCACCAGATACGGGAGCGCCATTGAAACGGGCGCCGGTCAGCCCCATCCAGAACGCGCCGACCACGTTGCCGGTGGCAAAGCCGATGTGCTTGAACAACAAACGGTCAAACGCCTCCAGCCCGGCCTGTTCATCCGGGTTGGCCGCCGCTTCCAGTTCCTGCAACACATAGGGGTGGCAACGGGTCGCCCCCTGGCCGAAGATCATCAGGTTGCGGGTCAGAATATTGGCCCCCTCCACCGTGATCGCCACCGGTATGCCCATGTAGTTGTGGGCCAGGTAGTTCTTGGGCCCCATCTGAATGGCCTTGCCCGCGTGCACATCCATGGCGTCATCCAGCACCGTTCTGGCCATTTCGGTCATATGATATTTGGAGATGGCGGTGACGATGGCCGGACTTTCGTTCAGATCCAGCGCCCTGGTGGTCAGCCGGCGGGTGGCTTCCAGCTGATAGGTCAGGCCTCCGATGCGGGCCAACGCTTCCTGTACGCCTTCAAACTTGCCGATAGACAAACCGAACTGCTTGCGCACATAAGCGTAGGCGCTGGTGGTACGCACCGACAGATGACCGCTGGCGGTCCCCAGTGCCGGCAGGGAAATACCCCGCCCGGCCGACAGGCATTCCACCAGCATGCGCCAGCCCCGGCCCGCATACTCGGGCCCGCCGATGATCCAGTCGAGGGGAATAAACACATCCTTGCCGCAGGTGGTGCCGTTCAGGAAGGCCAGCCCCATGGGGAAGTGACGATCGCCGGTTTCCACCCCCGGGTGACTGGTGGGGATCAGCGCGCAGGTAATACCAGGCGCCTCGTTATCTCCCAGCAGCCCGTCGGGATCGAGCAGCTTGAATGCCAACCCCAGCACGGTTGCCCGCGGCGCCAGGGTGATATAGCGTTTGTCCCAGTTCAGACGAATACCCAGTACCTGCTCGCCCTGGTATTCCCCCCCACACACCACACCCGTGTCAGGAATGGCACCCGCATCCGAGCCCGCCTCGGGTCCGGTGAGAGCAAAACAGGGTACTTCGGCTCCCCTGGCCAGACCGGGTAGCCAGCGGTCTTTCTGCTCATCGGTGCCGTAGTGCATCAGCAGCTCGCCGGGGCCGAGCGAGTTCGGCACCATAACGGTAACGGCCGCGCTCACGCTGCGCGAGGCGATGCGCGCCACTATGGTGGAGTTGGCGTAGGCGGAGAAATCCCGGCCGCCGTAGGATGCGGGGATGATCAACGAGAAGAAACCTTCCTGTTTTATGTAATCCCACACCGGCTCGGGCAGCTCTCGCTCATCGTTGACTATCTTATGGTCATCCAGCATGGCCAACAGAGTCTCCACCTGATTATCGAGGAAATGCTGTTCTTCATCGGTCAGGGTAGAGGGGCCATACGCCATCAGCTTCGACCAGTCTGGCTTGCCGCCAAACAGTTCACCGTCCCACCAGACCGAGCCGGCCTCCATCGCCTCGCGTTCGGTGACCGACAGCGGCGGCAGGATTTTCTTGAAGGTGGCAAAGGCCGGCCCACTGACCCACTTTTTGCGTAAACTCATGTTCCCTCTCCTCATTAACCGATATGGTCACTCAACAGGGGTTGGCACCCACGCCGCTGGCCAGGTAAGGGATCACCTTACGTACCAGCCCTTCTACATCGATGTCTTCATCGAAATCGGTTTTGGCAATATCCCGCAGCGCTTCACTGGACGCCATGGTGAACACCACGGTACCCAGGGTGAAGTGCAATCGCCAGAACACATCGGCCGACGACAGCGCCGGTGCCGCCTTGCGAATAGCCTGGGTAAAGTGCTCCAACACCTCGCCATAATGATTGACAATGAACCAGCGCAAAAAGCCCTGATTATCGATATAGCCCCGGCCCAGCAACTGCAAAAAGATTTCGGGTCCCCGGCGCTTGATCACCGTCAGCTCCATCAATGGCGCCACAAAACAGTCGAAGACCTGGTGCAGATTAATGGCGGGCTCGGTCAGCAGTTGCCGCAACGCCGCATCGGCCCTGGGCATGAAGATAGCCAGGTAGCGATCCATCACGGCCTTGATAAGGTCTTTCTTTGAGCCGAAATGATAGTTGACCGATGCCAGATTCACGTCGGCTGCACTGGTGATCAGCCGTAGCGAGGTATCATTGAAGCCCTGCTCGGCAAACAACACCTCGGCGGCATTGAGTATCTTCTGCTTGGTATCTTTTTTGCCTGCTGCTTTGCTCACGACTCACCTCAAAATAAAACAACTGTTTAAAATTTACGTTTCATGGCCGATGACTGTCAAGCGAAACCGTTGTGATAAATTTTTCTCTTTTGGCGCATTTAACGGGAACCTTCGGGCAGTCCTCCGCTCCAATGTAATGCCACTGCAATTAAGCACTAAGTCTTCGCCCAGCTCTGCTGGGCATTTTTTTGCCCGTCATTCGTAGCAACCCGACTTTAATATCCTGATTTTTCATATAATGTAGCCATACGCCCACAGACCATCATGGAGCAAAAAAATGGACCTGAGCCAGGCCCCGGCTGAAGTAAAACTGGCGGTAGATTTGATTGAATTACTGGAAGTGAACCAGATAGAGCCCACAGTGGCATTGGCGGCACTGGCCATGGTGATCAGAGATTTTGAACGTAAACGGGCACAGAAAAAGCCGGAAACCGGCGGCTAAACGCGGGAAGCATTGCACTTCCAGCTTACGGCTTACGGCTTACGGCTTACGGCTTACGGCTTATACAGCTTAAAGCTCTTCTTCCAGATAGGTATAACCTTCCAGACCGGCTGACAACTCTTTCAACATCATGGCGCGGGTGGCTTCATCCAGATCCGGCTGATTCACCAGTACCTCGTAACGGGCGTTGATCACCGACGGATCTATGTCCACATAGCGCAACATGTCGGCGACCGTGCTGCCGGCTTTCACATTATTGATCACCACCTTGCCCTGCTCGTCCACCGACACTTCCGCACTGTGGGTATCGCCGAACAGATTGTGCATGTCGCCCAGAATCTCCTGATAGGCACCCACCAGAAAAAAGCCCAGGTACTGGGGCTGACCGGGAACAAACTCCGGCATCGGCAGCGTGGTTTCCACACCCTGACCATCCACGTACTGATCGATGGCACCGTCCGAGTCACAGGTGATATCGAGGATCACCGCACGACGGGTCGGCGTCCGATCCAGACCATCCAGCGGCAATACCGGGAAGATCTGATCGATACCCCAGGCATCGGGCAGCGACTGAAACAGGGAAAAGTTGACGAAGCATTTGTCCGCCAGCTTCTCGTTCAGCTCGTCGATGATGGGTCTGTGCGCCCGGTTCACCGTGTCCAGTCGTGACTTGATGCCCAGACAGATGTTGAGGTGCATTTCCTCGGCCCAGGCTCTGTCTTCCAGGGTCATCAGACCCATGTTGTACTGCTGATGCACATCGGCCAGCTCGGCCACGGTATCGTGGTAAATTTCGAGCAGTGGCGGATCTTCCTGGCACAGATCTCCCCAGGTTTCCCAGATATTCTGCAGCAGGAAGGCGGCGTCGTCTGCCGGCGCTTTCGCGGCCTGGGGTTTGGCCGACTCGGTGCTGATCACATCGGCTATCAGCATGGCATGGTGCGCGGTAATGGCACGGCCGGATTCACTGATGATCAGCGGATAAGGCAGCTCGAACTCGCGGCACACATCACCGATACCCCAGACCACATTGTTGGCATATTCGCGCAGGTTATAGTTGGCCGAGCAATAGCTCTGCGAACGGGTACCTTCGTAATCTACACCCAGACCACCGCCCACATCGACGATGTCGACCGGTACGCCCATGCGGCGCAGCTCGCCATAGAAACGGCCGCATTCACGCACGCCTTTCTGGATATCGCGAATGTTGGCAATCTGGGAGCCCAGATGGAAGTGCAGCAGTTGCAGCCAGTCCAGGCAGTCCGCATCGCGCAACTGCTTGACCAGGCTCAGCACATGGGCTGCACTCAGGCCAAATTTGGACTTTTCGCCACCGCTGGACTGCCATTTTCCTGCGCCTTGCGAGGCCAGACGGGCACGCACGCCGAGGCGAGGAGCCACCTTCAGGCGTTTGGCCTCGTCCATCACCATGGTCAGCTCGGACAGCTTCTCGATAACGATATAGACCTGATGGCCCATCTTGGTGCCCAGCAACGCCAGGCGAATATATTCCTTGTCTTTGTAACCGTTACAGACGATCACCGACTCGGTTTCGTGGCTGTGCGCCAGTACCGCCAGCAGCTCCGGCTTGGAGCCGGCTTCAAGACCCAGGCGAGGCTTATCTTTGTAGGCCTTGGTGACCGCATCCAGCACACCGCGCTGCTGGTTGACCTTGATCGGGTAAACAGTCAGGTAATCGCCTTCGTAACCATAATCCTCGATGGCGCCGCTAAAAGCATTGAACAGGGCGTCGATACGGCTCTTGATAATATCGGGAAAGCGCAGCAGCACCGGCGCGGCGTAGCCTTCGGCCTTGAGCTGCTCGACCACCTCGGATACCACCACTTTGGCCTCGGGTCGGGTTTTATCGGGGGTAACCACCACCCGTCCCCGATCATCCAGATGAAAGAAACCCGCGCCCCAGTAAGGCAGGTTGTACACTTTGAGCGCGTCGTTTGCGGACCATTCAGCCATATTCTTTGTCCCCTTTCAGTGTAAGGGCCATAGAAAATCCGGACCTGGATAAGGCCCGGTACGATAATGTTGTGACGCTCGGAGGGTATAGAGCGTTCGGCGCTTCAGCAAGTATCTCCGTGACATTAATACTAATGATCATCGGTATGGCTTGTCCTGAAAAACGGGAGCCGAGTCTACACACAGAGTCGGGCGCTGACCAGTAGATGAGAACGCTTGCGACCACTTTATTGCGCAGCCAGCGTCTCCAGCGCCGACCCCAGCGTCTGCAGAAAATTCACACCGCAGCGCCGCCCCAGTTGGTAGTCCTGATCCAGCTGTGTCCGGCTCGACCCCAACACCCGGCTGTGCAGCGACTGATGCGGGAAAATCTCGATCACCCGGGTATCCTCCGGCGGCGAGCGAATGAAGTCGTGGAAGTCGTTGAAGCAGCGTTCGTGGGCCTCCACTATCTGCATCAAATCACCCATCCGCTCACGACCTATCCAGCCTTCCAGCTTGCGCGCCCAGTGCGGACTGAAGCGGCTATGCTGGGGGGCGGTACGGATCACCACTATGGTGCGCGCGCCCCGGCGATACGCCTCGCGTACCGGAATGGCATCGGCGACGCAGCCGTCCACATAGCGCTCTCCCTGCCACTCCACTCCGGCCCGGTAAAACAGCGGAATGGCGCTGGACGCCTTCAACCCCAGCATCCAGTCGCTCTCGGCCGGGTGAAAATAATGGGATTGGTAATCCCCGGTACGGGTGCTGCAAAACAGCAGCTCGCGCCCGTTCAGCCGTTTGCGACCGGTGTCGATATCCAGCGGCACCCCTCGGGTCAGGATCTCGAAGAACCAGTCCAGATCGACCAGATCGCCACCGCGGGCAAAGTGCAACGGACGAAAGAATTCGGTACGGGTGGTGTATTCCCCGATGATCTTGCAGGCATAGCCCCGGGCATCGCACACAAAGGCGGACAGATTCTGAGCCCCGGCCGACGTACCGATCAGGATATCGAAGGGGTCGAAACGGGCCTCCATAAATACATCCAGCACTCCGGCGGTAAAGATGCCCCTCTGCCCGCCCCCTTCACATACCAGGGCCAGCTTGCCGTTGAGGCCCCGAACATCGGCATAAAGCGGGGCAAGCAGCCCCAGGTTGATCGGTACATGGTTGGTCATGGTGATTCCCTTCATCAAACCGTATTAATGGTGCCGGGGCACCGTCATCGAGGCGGTTTGGGGACTCACTTGGTATTATGATTCAGGTTGCAGGCTGTGTCCCGAATCCGACCCGATACTCAAATCATAGCTAATCCACGGCTGGCCCGGCGCGCTATGGTGTTAACGGTCGCTGTGGCCCAGATCTCGCTCCGGCGCGATATGATCCCGTAGCCGCTGTTTGACCTCCCTGGCCTCGGGAAAGCCTTCGTCCGCCACCCGGCACCAAATAAGGGTGCCGTCGACGATGATCTGAAACTGGCCTTTCTCGCCAGGGATCAGCGCCACTTCGCCCACCTCATCATTGAAGGTCGACAAGATCTCCTGCGCCAGCCAGGCTGACCGCAACAGCCAGCGGCACAAAGCACAGTAGCGGATTTCCACTCTCGGTTTCATGGTGTTTCCTTGTCTCAGAACGAAAAGGGGCCGAGTCGGTTTGACTCAGCCCCTTGTTGTAACATTGCCATCAATATAACGAGTCTTGAGGCCACACCTGCCAGAGGCTGAGTGCACCCACCAGCAGCGCCGACACCACCGCTGCCAGCGCCGCCCACCAGGCTCCTTTATGGCGCAACCCCTGCTCCACCAGTGGTGGTATCAAGGCCAGGGCGACCAGCCACCAGTCCATGGGAATGAATTGCCAGCACAGGGTCAACAGCAACACATAGACACCGGTGAACTGCCGATCAGACAGCGGGCGGCCAAAACCACCCAACCACAGCAGAGCCGCCAGCACTGCCAGAGCTCCGGCAAGCTGGGCCAGCAGCAGGCTGCCGCCGATGGCCACGGTAATGGCAAAGGCGGCTCCTCCCGCGGCAAAGCCCAGCCCGGCACGGCCGGACTCGTCGCGCCATTCACGCCAGCCCTGCCATAGCCAGAATACCACCAGCCCCAGCAGCGCCTCGGGATAACGGCCCAGCAAGGGCCACAACGCCAGCAGAAACACTCCACCGACCAGTAGCGGCGACAAGATCCGACACCACAGTCTCGGTAACAGCTCGGCCAGCGCCACCGCCCAGAGTGCGAACGGCAGCCACTGGGTACCCTTGATCGGTAACAGATACCAGCCGGATGCCCAGCCGATAGTCACCCACATCGCCACCCCTGCCAGCCACCAGAATACAGCTGGGCGCCACCAGCCGATGGCGCCCGCTATCATGGCCGGCAACAGTGTCTGCATCAGCAGATCCACGCCCATATCACCCCCCGCTGTTACTGACGAATACCTTCGACAAACAACTTGATATGAATGTCGTCACCCACGCCGGGCAGGCCATAACTCATACCGAAGTCACTGCGCTTGATGGTCGTCTCGGCATTGAAACCATTACGATAGCCACCCCAGGGATCTTCGCCCTCGCCGATAAAGTTAACGTCGAAGGTCACCGGCTGACTCACGCCATGCACGGTCAGGTCGCCACTCAGCTTGCCGCCGTCCTTGTCGCCTTCATAACCGGTGCTGGCAAAATCCAGGGTCGGATACTGGCGTACATCGAAGAAGTCGGGGCTGCGCAGATGCTTGTCCCGCTCTTCATGGTTGGTATCGACGCTGTCTGCCTCGATGGTAAAACTGGCCTTGGCGGCGGCCGGATTATCCGCGTCAAACTGGTAGCTGCCCTCAAGCTCGTTAAAACGTCCCAGCAAGGTACTGAAGCCCATGTGGCTCACTTCAAAGGCGGCCGTGGTATGGGCCGGATCCACCTTGTAATCGGCGGCCACAACCGGGCCGGCCAGTGCCAGAGAAGAAACAAGCAGGGCTATTTTTTTCGTGTTCATAAGAATCTCCGTTACTGCAGAAATCAGACGCAGATGGCGCCATATGATTAATCTGGACTAGATAGTAGGATGCCTTGCAAACGAGAACAATTATAACTGCACTAAAATATTATCAACTTTTGGTTAATAATAGCGACCGCTAGTCCCACTCAAAACAACACACATCACAGAGGAGCATATGCCGTGGATCAATTATCCGCCATCCGGACATTTTGCAAGGTGGTAGAACTGCAGAGCTTTACCAAAACCGCGCAACAGCTGGAGTTGTCGGTAGCCATGGTGTCGAAACAGGTGGGTCAGCTGGAGCAACACCTTAATGCCCGTCTGTTGATGCGTACCACCCGCCGGGTCAGCGTCACCGAAGCCGGCCAGCTCTATTATGAACGCTGCCATGCCATTATGGCCGAGCTGGAGCAGGCCGACGCCATGATCTCGGATCACAGTCGCCGGCCCAGTGGTCCTATTCGCATCTCTGTGCCCATGGACTTCGGCACTCTCAAGGTCGCGCCGCTACTGGCGGAGTTTCACCATCGCTACCCGGACATCCACCTTATTCTGGAATACAGCGACCGTCTGGTGGCGCTGGTAGAAGAAAATTTCGATCTGGCGCTGCGCATCGGCGCCCTGCCCGACTCGTCGCTGATTGCCCGGCCCCTGGCGAAAATGTCTCTGATCACCTGCGCCGCCCCCGATTATCTGGCCCGGTACGGCACCCCCTCGCATCCTTCGCAGCTCGCCGACCATAATTGCCTGCTCTATACCCTGAGCGAACCACAATGGAGCTATCAACAGCAGGGGCATCACTATCAGGTTCGGCCCAAAGGCGCGATGCGCACCAATACCGGCCGGGCACTGGCACTGGCCGCCAGTCAGGGCATGGGCGTCATCATGCAGCCCCGTTTTATCGTAGAGGATTATCTTGAAAAGGGCGCCTTAGTGCCGTTGCTGGAAGACTTTGAACTACCGAAGATCAATCTGAATCTGTTGTACCCACACCGGCATTTTCTGCCCAGCCGGGTAAAGTGCTTCGTGGACTACATGGAACGCTGTTTCAAACATTCACCCGACCATTGAGGCGGGGTGGATGTCTGTTCTCGTTGCTCATCATCCCCTGGAGCAGGGACAAGATACCGTTAAGCAGACCTTCTGCGCCAGAGAAGGCGCAGTAGAGCCCCCATGGGGCAAGCTTGCCGGCCGTGACGAGCGGTTTCAGTCTGACCGAACATCCAGTGAATGTTCGCAGCAGGCCGACACAGCAAGTGTCATCTCGTACGGCATGTCTGCGCTCTGTATCTGGCCTGTGGGCTACTATCCGGACTGATAGTTAACGAACCACGCCGCCGAGAAACTCCTGACGGGTTTCGGGCCGGCTCTTGAAAATACCGCCGAGCGAAGTGGTCGTCGTGCTGCTGGTGGCATCCATCACGCCTCGGGCCTTCACACAGTAGTGAGTTGCGGTAATGCTGACCGCGACGTCATCCGACTCCAGCAGCACCTGCAACGCCACCAGCACCTGCTGGGTCAGTCGTTCCTGCACCTGAGGCCGACGGGCAAAAAACTGCACAATACGGTTGATCTTCGACAGCCCAATCACCTTGCTGCGCGGAATATAGGCCACGGTGGCCGTACCGTCGATGGTGACGAAGTGATGTTCGCAGGTGCTGGTCAGGGTAATGTCCCGCACCTGCACCATTTCATCCACCTTCATCTTGTTGTCAATCAAGGTGATTTTGGGGAAATAACTGTAATCCAGCCCGGAGAAAATTTCGCGTACATACATCTTGGCGATGCGCTGCGGGGTTTCGGCCAGGCTGTCATCTTCAAGGTCCAGGCCCAGTACGTCCATCATCTCGGTCATCAAGCCGGCAATGCGGGACTGTTTTTCATCCAGGGTCAGATTATTGCCCTTCATCGGGGTTTCCAGTCCTTTCGCCTCAAGGGCGGAACGAACTAGAATAGCGGCATCGCTCAAAGCGGTCATGGCAAGCTCCGTTGAATAATTAAAAAGCGGTAAAAAACTGCAGGAATGGTAGTGCATTTACGGCCCGGTGTGAATGATGGATTCATCTCCTAACCTTCAGAGAAAGATGACAAAAAACATTTTAAACTGGAATAATAAACTCAACCGTCTCTACAACAGGTAACCTAACATGGCCACTCATGATTGCGACAGCCAACCCGGGCTGCGTCCTTACCTCGATGCCAGACACGAGATGCTTGCTCATCTTGAGGCAATAACCGGCAGCGACACCCTTGCTCTGGAACACTCGCTGAACCGGATACTGGCCGACGATATTCATTCCCCCATCGATGTGCCCTCTTTCGCCAACTCGGCGATGGACGGTTACGCCCTGCGCGCCGCCGATGTAACGGATGATGTCGGCCTCACCCTGATCGGCACCAGCCTGGCCGGTCATCCGTTCAATGATCGGGTCGGCCCCGGCGAATGCGTACGCATCATGACCGGCGCCGCCCTGCCACTCGGCGCCGACACCATAGTGATGCAGGAAAACTGCCGCTCGGAGCACAACGTCATCTATCCCCAGGGCCCGGTCACCGAGGGCCGGCATATTCGACTGCCCGCCGAGGATCTGGCTCAGGGCGAGCGGGTCTTTGCCGCAGGCACCCGCATCAATGCCAGGGTACTGTCGGTACTGTCATCGCTGGGGCTGGAGCAGATATATGTCCGTCGCCCGCTGACGGTGGCGCTGATCTCTACCGGTGACGAGCTGAAAAACCCGGGCGAGCTGCTCGCTCCCGGCGACATTTACGACTCCAACCGCATCGGCATCGGCGCCATGCTCGAGCGACTCGGTATCAGGGTCATCGACTACGGTATTATCAAGGACGATCCTATGCTTATCCGTCAGGCCTTTCTCAAGGCAGCCACCGAAGCCGATGCCCTGATCACCTCCGGCGGCGTCTCGGTGGGTGATGCAGACTACACCAAACAGGTGCTGGAAGAGGTGGGCCGCATCGGCTTCTGGAAACTCGCCGTCAAACCCGGCAAACCCTTCGCCTTCGGTCACATCGGAGACTGCCCCTTCTTCGGCCTGCCCGGCAACCCGGTATCGGCCGCCGTCACCTTTCACCTGATGGTGCGCCCGGCACTGGCAACACTGGCCGGTGAGACGCTCAAACCCACACCACTACTGCAGGCAAGGGCGCTGATGCCGTTCAAGAAAAGCCCCGGCCGCATGGACTTTCAGCGTGGCATGGTCGGCACCCAGGCCGACGGCAGCCTGGGCGTCGTGACCGCCGGTGCCCAGAGTTCGGCGGTCTACAGCGCCATGGCCGAGGCCAATTGCCTGCTGCATCTGGAGCAGGACAGAGGCAACGTGGCCGAAGGGGAAATGGTCACACTGGAACTAATAGACGGGTTGTACTGGTAATGCAGGAACTCAGCGACCAGGAATGGCTGCGCTACAATCGCCAGATTGTGCTGCGCCAGTTTGATATCGAGGGGCAGGAAGCCTTAAAAAACGCCGCCGTGCTGATCATCGGCGCCGGCGGCCTGGGTTGCGCCACCGCCCAGTATCTGGCGGTGGCCGGGGTAGGCCACATCACCCTGGTGGATCACGACCGGGTCGAGCTGTCCAACCTGCAACGCCAGGTGCTGCATCAGGACGGCGATATCGGCCGACTCAAGGTGGACTCCGCCGCCGACAGCCTGCGCGCTGCCAATCCCTACATAAAGGTGGTCACCCATGCCTGCGATGCCGACGAGGCGTTACTTGCCAGGCTTGTCCCCCAACATCAGCTGGTACTCGATGGCACCGACAATCTGGAGACCCGACAGCGAGTCAATCGACTGTGCTTTGCCGCCAAAGTACCATTGGTATCGGCGGCGGTGATCCGCATGGAAGGCCAGCTCAGCGTCTTTACCTATGGCGACGACGAACCCTGTTACGGCTGTTTGAGCCGACTGATGGGTGCCGGCACTCTGAGTTGCGTGGAGGCAGGCGTGCTGGCGCCCATGGTCGGCGTGATGGGATCACTGCAGGCGCTGGAGGCCGTCAAGCTGCTGGCCAACATGGGCCGGTCGCCCAGAGGCAAGCTGCTGCTGCTGGACGGTCTCAATCTCAACACCCGGGAGCTGACCCTGCCCAAGGCACCCGACTGCCCAATCTGCGGAACCGGTTCGTAGCAGTCAGGTAGCCAGGAGTAAAGGGCCCGCTTCGCCGACACGCCGTAACCCCATCCATGGGGCTCCGCCGCGCCATCCATGGCGCGGAGGGTCGGCGGAGCAGATCCCTTTATCCTCCCTTCAGCTCCGGCATCTCCTGTCGGCACTGTCTGCAGGAAACTCGGTGTTTCAGAAGAGGCAACAGAGACAGCCTCCCACGACCGTGAAATGCCATGGATGGCATTTCCGAGCCCCCATGGATGGGTCCATAGCGTGTAGAGGGAGGTGGCTGTGTGGCCTCTTGGCACTACAGATCCAGACAGGTGATCCTACACCCCGCGTTCGTTATTCCAGATCAGTACGTGCAGTTGAGGCAGCACCCGGGCGTTGAACCAGCGGTCGGCGGTGACCTTGTCCACCAGCCAGCGCAGGCGGGCGTTGAGCGACTCGGTGTCGGTTTCCAGCTCCGGCTGCTCGGGCGTGGCCGGAGATGGATTGCAGGGCTGCAGGGTCAGCGGCAGCTGCGGATAATCGGCGGCCAGGCCCCTCGCCCACTGATAATCGGCCTCGTCGGCGATCACCAGCTTGAGGCTGACGTGAGTCTGATCACCGGCGCCAGCCAGGCTGGCCTCGAACCGGCTGCGGTTGAAGGCCATGCTGGACGACGGCGGCTTGGGACTGAGGGTGAGATGATCGAGCTGCGCAAACCAGTCCTGCGCCTTGCTGCCCTGGGTTTCCATGGCGAAGGTGTAGCCCTGGGCATGGCCCAGCTCGATCAGCCCGGTCAGCGGTTGCAGCGCCGGGTTGCCGCCGGACAGCGTTACCAGCAGCGGCTGGCCACCACTCAGGCGGCTCACCTCGGCCATGATGGCGTCGGCACTCATAGGCGTCCAGTCGGCCTTGAAGCGGGGTTCCACCGCATAGAGGGTGTCGCACCAGCTGCAACGAAAGTCACAGCCGCCGGTGCGCACAAAGACGGTCGGCACGCCGATAAGCGCCCCTTCCCCCTGAATGGTCGGCCCGAAGATTTCGCTGATGGCGATGCTCATGGCCGGTACTCCGCCCAGGTCTTGGGCGTTTCCGACACCGCAACCGCGCTCACCTCGGGCCAGCGGGCTCGGGCCCAGTCGAACAGATGACGGGCCAGCCGTTCGGCGGTGGTGCATTCGTCGCCCAGCACCTCGTTGAGGTGGCGGTGATCCAGCCGCTCGTCGATGTAGTCCTTGAACACCTTCAGCTCCAGATAATCACGCACGAAGCCGTACTGATCCAGGGTGTCGCTCTGCAGCTCGATCACCACCACGTAGTTGTGACCGTGCAGCCGGGCGCAGGGGTGCCAGTCCGGCATCTGCAACAGCTGGTGAGAAGCGGAAAAGTGAAACTCTTTCTTTATGATGTACATTTTTTCACCCTCGCCACGGCCTCAAGCCAATATTCCTTGTCCTGATAGGCAGTGGGATCCACCACCCCGGCCAGGGTCATGGCTTCGATGCGCTCCACGCAGGTGCCACAGCGGCCACAGTGCACATCACCGCCCTCGTAGCAGGACCAGGTGTCGGACACCGGCACCGCCAAGCGCGCCGCGTTACGGGCGATCTCGGTCTTGTCGCTATCCACATAGGGGGCAAACAGCGCCACCTCGGCCACACCGTCCAGCGCCCGGGCCTGCATCTCGCCGAACAGGCGGATAAAGCCGGGCCGGCAGTCGGGATAGATGAAATGGTCACCGCCGTGTACCGCCAACGCCACCGTGTCGAGGCCACGGGCAGCGGCCACACCGAAGGCGATGGTCAGCATGATGGCGTTGCGGTTGGGCACCACCGTCAGCTTCATGTTCTCTTCGCTGTAGTGGCCGTGGGGCACATCGATGTCGTCGGTCAGGGCCGAGCCGGACAACTGACGGCCGATGTGGCCGATGTCCATTACCAGATGAGGTACCCCGAGCCGCTCGGCACAGAGGCGGGCGGCGTCGATTTCTTTCTTGTGGCGCTGACCATAATCGAAAGTCAGCAGGGCGCCGAGGGATTGCTCCGCCGCCAGCCGATAGGCCAGGGTCACGGAGTCGAATCCACCGGAGCAGATAAGTAATGCTTTCATATATTGTGTCCTTGTTTTGTCCGGGTAGGCTGCGACCGGGAGTAAAAGCGGGGTGCATTTTAACGCCGTGGGCGAGAAGCGCAAGACTGGGGAATGGGGACATGATACACAAACTACCTAATCCCCCTCATAAACAAAAAGGGCGCCGAAGCGCCCTTTGTCGTTTGACATTTAACCTAAGCCACTTACTTCTCGCCGAACTGCTCGGCCAGATACAGCCAGGTGTCGATCACGGTGTCCGGGTTGAGAGAGACAGAGTCGATGCCCTGATCCACCAGCCAGGCGGCGAAATCGGCGTGATCCGACGGACCCTGCCCGCAGATACCCACGTACTTGCCGGCCTTGCGCGCGGCCTGAATGGCCATGGACAGCAACGCCTTCACCGCCTCGTCCCGCTCGTCGAAGGAGCCGGCCACCAGACCCGAGTCCCGATCCAGCCCCAGGGTCAGCTGGGTCATGTCGTTGGAGCCGATGGAGAAGCCGTCGAAGTAGGCGAGGAACTTGTCTGCCAACAGGGCGTTGGAGGGCAGTTCGCACATCATGATGACCTTGAGGCCCGCTTCGCCACGCTTGAGGCCGTTTTCCGCCAGAATGTCAATCACGGAGGCGGCTTCGGTCAGGGTACGCACGAAGGGGATCATGATCTCGACGTTGGTCAGGCCCATGTCGTTGCGCACCCGCTTCATCGCCTCGCACTCCATGGCGAAACAGTCGCGGAAGTCCTCGGAGATATAGCGGGAAGCACCACGGAAACCCAGCATGGGATTTTCTTCGTCCGGCTCGTAGGCATCACCGCCCAGCAGGTTGGCGTATTCGTTCGACTTGAAGTCGGACATCCGCACGATAACCCGCTCCGGCCAGAAGGCACAGGCCAGGGTAGAGATCCCTTCGGCCAGCTTGGCCACGAAGAACTCACGCGGACTCTCGTAGCCGGCGATGACTTCGTCAATCTTCAGCTTGAGCTCGGGGCTCTGGGTGTCGTAATTCAGCAACGCCTTGGGGTGCACGCCAATCATGCGGTTGATGATGAATTCCAGCCGTGCCAGACCCACGCCGGCGTTGGGCAACTGGGCGAAATCGAAGGCCCGATCCGGGTTGCCGACGTTCATCATCACCTTCACCGGCGAGACCGGCATGGAGCCGACTTCAGAGGTGTTGATGTTGAACTCGAGCTGCCCCTGATAGATAAAGCCGGTATCTCCCTCGGCGCAGGACACGGTCACTTCCTGACCATCCTTGATGCGTGTGGTGGCATCACCACAACCGACCACGGCAGGAATACCCAGTTCGCGAGCGATAATGGCCGCGTGGCAGGTACGGCCACCGCGATTGGTGACGATGGCGGCGGCCCGCTTCATGATCGGCTCCCAGTCCGGATCGGTCATGTCGGTGACCAGCACGTCGCCGGCCTTGATCTCGTCCATCTGATCGATAGATGAAATCACCTTGGCCACACCGGCACCTATCTTGTGACCGATGGCCCGGCCCTCGGCAATGACTTCACCCTGTTCGCTGAGCGCGAAGCGCTCCAGCACATTGGCGTCCTGACGGCTGCGCACGGTTTCGGGGCGCGCCTGTACTATGTACAGCTGGCCGTCGATACCGTCCTTGGCCCACTCGATGTCCATCGGGCGGCCGTAGTGTTTTTCGATGATCACCGCCTGCTTGGCCAGCTCCATCACTTCGTCGTTGGTCAGCGAGAAGTTGCGCCGCTCTTCCCTGCTGGTTTCCTTTATATCCACCTGCTTGCCAAGCTCAACGCCTTCGGCGTAGATCATCTTCTGCAGTTTGGAACCCAGGGTCTTGCGCACCACCGCCGGACGACCGGACTTGAGGGTTGGCTTGTGTACATAGAACTCATCCGGGTTGACCGCGCCCTGCACCACCATTTCGCCCAGACCGTTGGACGAGGTGATGAACACCACCTGATCGAAGCCGGACTCGGTGTCCAGGGTAAACATGACGCCGGAAGAGGCGATGTCGGAGCGTACCATGCGCTGAATACCGGCAG
The DNA here is from genome assembly GCF_046521305.1 of Oceanisphaera submarina. Taxonomy (NCBI): domain Bacteria; kingdom Pseudomonadati; phylum Pseudomonadota; class Gammaproteobacteria; order Aeromonadales; family Aeromonadaceae; genus Oceanisphaera; species Oceanisphaera submarina. Next base: position 148,088 of record NZ_JBKGFN010000007.1, read on the forward strand.
ACAGCGCCACACCACGATGATCGTAGCCCTGGTGTACCCGGTAAGAAATGGCTCTGTCGTTAAACAGGGAGGCAAACACGTGCTTGATGGCCACCATGACCGAGTCCAGGCCACGCACATTGAGAAAGGTTTCCTGCTGGCCGGCAAAAGAGGCATCCGGCATGTCTTCCGCGGTGGCGGAAGAGCGCACCGCAAAGGAGGCCTGGTCACCTGCCTGGCCGGTCAGCTCGGCATAGGCGCCGGCAATGGCGCTTTCCAGCTCGGGCTGGAAAGGCGTATCAATCACCCACTGGCGAATGGTACGGCCGGCATCACCCAACGCCTGGATGTTGTCCACATCCAGGGTATCCAGCAAGTCATGAATTTTTGCGTTAAGTCCGCTCTGCTCCAGAAACTCGTTAAAGGCGAAGGCGGTGGTGGCGAAACCGCCGGGAACCGAGACACCGGCTCCGGCCAGTTGGCTGATCATCTCGCCCAGAGAGGCATTTTTGCCGCCTACCCGGTCTACATCATGCATTCCGAGTTTTTCGTACCAAATCACATATTCCTTCACTGCACGTCTCCAACAAAGATGTTCTTGGGGGTTGCGTATCTCGCTCTGCATCATGTGCCTTTTGCAGGGCCCTGATTATTTTATGGTGCGGGTGGGCCTTGGCACCGAATGATTCTACAATGGCGCCGAAAAGCGGGTAAACGTTTAACCTGCGCCAATACCTAAAAGTGAGATCTGGAGGCCCCATGCACACGGTTTTTTATGTTTCTGATGGGACGGCGATCACAGCCGAAGTGTTTGGCCATGCGGTGCTGAGCCAGTTCCCCCTGCCTTTTGAGCATTTTACCATCCCCTTTCTGGAGGATGAAGACAAGGCCCGTGCGGTAAAAGCCAAAATAAACGACAGTTACCATCAAAGCGGCAAACTGCCTCTGGTATTTCATACCATCGTCGACATCTCCCTGCGCAACATCATCACCAGCAGCGATGCCATGTGTTACGACTTCCTTAACACCTTTGTTGCGCCCATAGAGCAGCAACTCGGTGTCAAGGCCGATCCCCGCGCTCACCGCACCCACAGCATGGACAACAAGCAACATTACGACTCACGTATCGATGCGGTAAACTACGCCCTCGACAATGACGACGGTGTCACCACCAAGGAGTATGACGAGGCCGATATCATCCTCGTCGGTGTGTCACGCTGTGGCAAGACCCCCACCTGCCTGTATCTGGCTCTGCAGTTCGGCATCCGGGTTGCCAATTACCCCTTTATCGATCAGGACATGAGCCGGATGACACTGCCCCCCGCACTCAAGGCCAACCGCCACAAGCTGTTCGGGCTGACCATCGACGCCAACCGACTGCAGGAAATCCGCCAGCGCCGCCGGGCCGACAGCCGCTATTCCGCCGCCGAACAGTGCCGTTACGAGCTGAGCCAAGTAGAGCGAATGTTCCGTATGGAGGCGATTCCCTTTATCGATACCACCTACCACTCGGTAGAGGAAATCTCGGTCAAGATCCTGGAACGCACCGGGATCCGGCGGCGCATTTATTGATTGAACACAATAAAAACATCATGGAAATGCGATCACTCCTCAATGATTGCGCACAAAAACAAACAAAATGTTGATTTGATGTTTACAAAAATGTATACATTACACCTAGAGTTTAACTCAGCACGGCGTAGAACATAACTTCGGTTATGAATGTGAATATCCGGTTGTACTCTGATTGTCTGTGATGCCTTCTTTCGTTGGCAACACATAATCATGTGCGCAATCCGGGTTCAACAGGGCAACCGGCGGCGTCATGTCGATACCGGTGATGCAACCTGCTACCGCAGACAAAAAACAAAAAAAAAAGCGTGAGTAAGGCAGCTAAACCTACTTGAGAAACACTCAGGACTTATTGCAATGAAACACAATCAAAGCAAGTCAGTATTCGATTATTATGGCAAGCCCTCTTTCAGCAAAGCGCTGCCGCTTTCGTTCCAGCATTTACTGGCGATGATCATGGGCGCGGTCACCCCGCCGCTCATCGTGGCCGGCGTCGCCGGCGCCACTGCCCAGGAAACCATGCTGTTGGTGCAGCTGGCATTATTTTTCTCGGGTGTCTCCACCCTGCTGCAACTCTATCCCATTGGCCGTGTCGGTGCGGGCATGCCGACCATTTTCGGCGTGGGCTTCGCCTATGTACCCAGTCTGATTGCCATCGGCAGCGTCTACGGTATCCCCGGCATCCTGGGTGCCCAGATTGCCGGCGGTATTGCCATGATCATCGTCGGTATCTTCATCAAGCAGATCCGTCACCTGTTTCCGCCCGTGGTGGCCGGAACCGTGGTACTGGTCATCGGTTTATCTCTGTATGACATTGCCATCAAGTACATGGCCGGCAGTGGCAACACCGCCGCCGAAGGCTTCGGCGGTGGCCAGAACTGGCTGGTGGGTCTGACTACGCTGGCTGTGGTACTGTGCTGTTCACAATTTGCCAAAGGTTATTTCCGCCTGGCTGCCATTATCGTCGGCATTTTGGTGGGCTACGCCATGTCGTTTTTCTTTGACATGGTCGACTTTACCCGTCTGATCGAAGCGCCCTGGGTGATGATCCCCACTCCTTTTGCGCTCGGTATCGAATTCCACACCTCTGCCGTGATCTCCATGGTGGTAATTTGTATCGTCAACTCGGTACAAACCATCGGTGACCTCTCGGCCACCGCCATCGGTGGCATGGGCCGAGAAATGAAAGACAGCGAGTTGTCCGGTGGCCTGCTGGGCAACGGTCTCTGTACGCTTATTGGCTCCTGCTTCGGTAGTCTGCCTACCGCCTCGTTCAGCCAGAACGTGGGCATAGTGGCCATGACCAAGGTGATCAGTCGTTATGTACTGGGTCTTGCCGCCGTCTTCCTGATTCTGGCCGGCCTGCTGCCCAAGTTCGGTGCCGCCATGACCACCATCCCCTACCCGGTACTGGGTGGTGCCACCATCATAGTGTTCGGCATGATCACCATGACCGGCATCCAGTTGCTGGTAAAAGACGAGCTGTCTTCCCGCAACATCACCATCGCCGCCCTGGCTGTGGCACTGGCCATGGGTATCAACACAGTGCCCGAAGCCATTGCCCAGCTGCCGGATACCGCCCGCATGCTGATTGGCTCGCCGGTTATCGTGGCTGCTACCGTCGCCTTTGTGCTGAACATGATTCTGCCCAAAAAATCGCTGCAGGATGAAGCCCGTGAACGCGAGCAGATAGAGCAGGAAATGAACGGTGGCGAAAAATGTGATGCCGACTTTCAGAACAAAAACATGAAGATGGAAGCCAGCAATTGAAAGGGTAAGCCAGATGGCAAGGATGAGAATCCATAGTACCCGGGTGTAACTCCCAGAAAAGCCGGTCGCAAGACCGGCTTTTTTTGTGGCCTTATCGGGCGCGGCAAAGGCGTGAGGCGCCCGTTCTGTTGTTCTCGAGCAGGGTAAAAACGAAGATGTCGGGAGCCGCCGGAAAATGCAACGGCTTTTCCGTGATGACAGACCGGTCAGCTTACTTCAGCCTCCACACCGTCATGTCGGCCAGGGTGTGCTGAAACTTGCGCCGGGTCTCGCGGATCACGAAGGGGATATCCTGTTGCCCCACCAGCTCGAAGCGATCAATCAGCGCCACTTTCAGGCCATCCTGGGTCGTGACATTCTCGCCGTTGACCTTGATGCCGCCCAGCCATTTGGTTTTTGGGGTGTACTCTTCAAGCCAGGTGTACGGCGAGGTCAGCACCAGATAGCCGCCGGCATTCAGCCGTTCGTGCACCTGGGCCAGAAACAAAGCCGGATCATAGAGCCGGTCGATAAGGTTGCCACAGAAGATCAGATCGTAACCGGCGAAGCATGGCTTGAGGTTGCAGGCATCGCCCTGCACAAAAGCAATCTTGTCGGCCAGCCCGGCGTAACCCAGTTCGTCGAGGCTGGCTTGCTTGAATTCCACCAACTCCCCTTCGGCAGGAATGGCGAAGCGGGTCTGGCCGCTTTCCTTGAGCTGAAAGCCGTGCTGAATGAAACGGGCGGAAAAGTCGATGCCGTCCACCCGATCGAAATGGCGGGCCAGCTCGAAACTGGCACGCCCCACCGAACAGCCCAGATCCAGGGCCTTGCCCCGATACAGGCTTGGCGTCTGCGTCAGCAGCGCCTGTACGCAGGCCACAGGATAATTGGGCACATCGAAATAGCTGTCGCCATAGTGAAACTCCAGGTACTGCGCCACCAGAGCATCGGTTTCATAGGTATTTACAGGTTCCACTGGTACCTCTTCGCAGTCGGATTCAAGATATCGAAAGCCCGCATGCTGAAAGAAATGGCGACGAAACGCATAGCGGGAATAACGGCTCGCCTCGTTGCCGGTCGACATCCAGGAGCCACCCTTGAACAGGTTATGGCGACCGTCGAAGGTCGGGGTAGAAAAGTCGTCATAGAGCGGGTGCACCTCGAAGCCGGGAAAGCCGTCTATCGGCGTTTCGGTCCACTGCCAGACGTTGCCTGTTACATCGAAGAGTCCCTGCTGTTCGAAACGGTTCACCGGGCAGGACGAGGCATAATGCTCCAGATTGATGTTGCCGGGTGCCAGTTCCCAATCGGGCTGATCGGCATCGAGTCGGTTGCGCAGCAGGCTCCATTCGGCCTCGGTCGGCAGCCGCACATAAGTGCCGCTCTGCTCCGCCTTCCAGTTGCAAAAGGCCTTGGCCTCCAGGTAATTCACCTCTACCGGCCAGTCCAGCGGCAACGACCTCTCCTGCAGCAGGTTGCGCTGAACATACTCGCCGTTGCGCTTATGCCAGAAGCGCGGCATCCCGGCCCCGGTGTAGCTCAGCCAGGCTTGTCCTTCTTCGGTCCAGTAACGGGGCTCGCGGTACCCCCCCGCCGCTACAAAGGACAGATATTCGCCGTTGGATACCAGATATTTCGCCACCTTGAACGGCGGTACCGACACGGTCTTATGGCCGTATTCATTGTCCCAGCCGTAAGTCGCCGCCGACGCCGGTTTGCCGAGGGTCAGGGTGTCGCCGTCCACCGGCAGCAAGATGTTTTCCGGCGCCGGGCCCGACTCGTTGCAGGCCGTCCACAGCGGCTGCGCATCCAGATACTGCAGCGGCAGCATGCGCATGATCACCGACGAGGTCTCGAGGTGGATACGCTCGTGCTCTATGCCCATCAGCACTATCCAGGCCGGTGCATCCCGGGTAATGGGCAGGGTCAGCGGCATGTCGGTGATCAGCCGGTCGACCACATCACGAACCCGGGCGCGGTAGGCGCGGGTATCGGCAACCGTTGGCCAGTCGTAGTGAGCACTGTTCAAATCATCCCAGGACATTTCATCGACGCCGATGGCAAACATCGACTCCAGTCGCTCGTCCAGCCGGGCATCCTGATACTTTCCCAGCAGCAGCTTGTTGATGAAGAACACGGCGGTATGACCAAAGTAGAAGATCAACGGATGACGCAGCGGTTCCGGACGCAGATAATACGCCTCGTCGCTATTAATGCAGTCAAACAGGCGCTCATAAAGGGTGAAGGTCCTATGAAAGTAGCGCCGAATCTCTTCCCGTTTCTGCCCGACCGAGGTACCGGTCAGCAAGGGGGTTCTGGTCACCGCCTCTGCTAATGTTTCCATGGCATATTCCCTGATTGATAACTGTTTTTATTGTTGTGGGTAACACTGTACCTCGTTGCCACCTGATCGACCAGACAGCCCAGCCCTGTCTTTCCATCAGGCAAAAACGAATGCAAACACCAATAAAAAAACCGGTTTCAAGCCCCCGGCCTTGTGCTATAAACGTGACCCCGTTTTTTCATTGTTACAGGAAGTATCATGACTCAATTCGACAACGTCACCGTCATCAAGAAAGCCAATGTCTACGACGGCGGCAAGGTCACCAGCCGGGTGGTCAAATTCGCCGATGGCAGCCGCAAGACCCTGGGCATCATGCTGCCGGGCGAGTACACCTTCGACACCGCCGCCGCCGAACTGATGGAAATTCTCGACGGCGAGCTGGAAGTACAGCTGCCGGGCAGCGACAACTGGCAGACCATCAAGGGCGGTGAGTCCTTCAACGTACCCGCCAACGCCATCTTCAAACTCAAAATCCACAGCCTGGTGGATTACTGCTGCTCTTACTTCGAGTAAGATGCCGGCCAGGCACCCTGCCCGCTCGGGCAGGGTGCCTGTGCCTCGTCAGCCACACCCCGCCCACGCGAGGGAGACAAACCGGCTCCTCGGTTTGTTCATATTCTTCCCTTTCCAACCCCGCTATAGTTATCCCGACATTCAAGGGAGAACCTTATGCGCACGCTATTGCTGTTACTGACCCTGCTGGCCGCGCCGCTGACCGCTGCCGAATACCGTATTCAAACTCTGGCCGATGGGCTGCAGCACCCCTGGGGGCTGGTGGAGCTGCCCAATGGCGAACTATTGGTTGCTGAGCGTCGCGGCCGCTTGCTGCGTCTGAACGCCGACGGCAGCCGTACCCTTATCGAAGGTCTGCCCGAGATTGCCGGCGGTGGCCAGGGTGGCTTGCTCGATCTGGCGTTGCACCCGGACTTTACCGACAACCTCTGGCTGTATTTCAGTTACAGCCAGCCCGGGCCCGGTGGCACCGGTACCGCCGTGGCCCGGGCCAAACTGACCGGCAACCGGTTGATCGAACAGCAGGTGATATTCGAGCAATATCCCAAAACCCCGGGCAACGCCCACTTTGGCTCGCGCCTGGCCTTCGACCCAGAGGGCTATCTGTTTATTACCACCGGCGAGCGTTATCATTCCCGGGACAGCGCCCAGCAGCTCGACAATCATCTGGGTAAAATTATCCGCCTGCATGACGACGGCCGGGTGCCCAAAGACAATCCCTTCGTCGACCGGCCCTATGCCCTACCCGCCATATGGAGTTATGGCCATCGCAACATACAGGGTGCCGCCATTCATCCCGGCAGCGGCGTGCTCTGGGCCCATGAACATGGTCCTCGCGGAGGTGATGAAGTAAACATTATCAAGGCCGGCGCCAACTACGGCTGGCCGGTGGTGACCTTCGGTCAGGAATACAGCGGCGGCGTCATCGGCCAGGGTACTCACCATCCGGAGATGGAAGACCCAGTCTGGGTCTGGGTGCCCTCCATTGCCCCCTCTGGCATGCTGTTCTATACCGGTAGCCAATTCCCCCACTGGCAAGACTCGCTCTTTATCGGTGCGCTTAAAGGCCGCATGCTGGTACGACTCACGCTCGACGGCGAGCAGGTAACGCAAGAGCAGCATCTGCTGAGCGAGCTTGACAGCCGGATTCGTACCCTGGTGCAGGCCCGTGACGGGGGCATCTATCTGCTCACCGATGAAAGCAACGGCAAATTGCTCAAGCTGATGGCGCCGCTTTAGCTAAAAAACCGCCTTCCGCCGAAGACCCTTCCTCAGGGCTGATTTTAATGTGGAAATGCGTTAACCTTTAACAACTGTATTTTATTTTAATTACCTTTGTGAACAAAAAGGAATGCATGATGAGTCAGAAAATCTGGAATGTGTATCTGTCCGGCGAAATCCACAGCGACTGGCGTGAGCGTATTATCGAAGGTGCCAAAGCCCAGGGCCTGGCAGTAGAGTTCAACTCGGCGGTGACCGATCACGATGCCAGCGACATGGTGGGCGTGAACATTCTGGGCAGCGAAGAAGATAACTTCTGGCGCGACCGCAAGGCCTCCGGCATCAACAGCATCCGCACCTCTACCCACATCAGGCAGGCCGATGTAGTAGTGGTTCGTTTCGGACCCAAATACAAGCAGTGGAATGCCGCCTTCGACGCTGGCTTTGCCGTTGCCTCCGGCAAGCCCATCATCACCCTGCATGACGCCGAGCACGACCACGCCCTGAAAGAAGTGGACGAAGCCGCCAAGGCCACCTGCCGCCATCCGGAACAGGTAGTCGAAATTCTGACTTACCTGCTGTCCTGATTGCCAAATCCCCCGCCGAGCGGGGGATTTTTTTATCGCTGTGCCGGGTTCTGTCGGCTCGTGCCCTTACCGCCCGGATGTTCCGACCGCTTCTGTTTTACAATTATCGTGATTGAAACAGAGGTCTTTCCCCATGAACAACCGGATAATCGCACTCTTGCTGAGCCTGTCGATGCCGCTGATGGCGGCAGAGCCGGTATGGATAGATGTGAGCAGCCCCGAAGAATACACCCGGGAACATCTGGCCGGTGCCATTCATATTCCCTATACCCGGATCGCCCAGGGTGTGACCGCCCGCTATCCGGATAAAGCCACCCCACTCAAGCTGTATGACAGAGACGATCACCGGGCGCAGCTGGCCAGGGAAGCGCTGCAGACACTGGGTTATCGACAGGTGAGCGATAAAGGTGGGCTCGAGGAGCTCAAGGCCAGTGGCCTGGCCACGCAACAGGCGGACTCGCTGCCGGACCTAAGCCAGCCTCCCTCCCCCATGCTTGAACCCGTCTCGTACACGGAAGTCTTGCCGGCACGCTGATCCTGCCGATGGTAACGGCAGGACCGACTTCATCCGGACGATGATTTTCCGTTGCCGTTAGCCCATTGACGTGGGGGCCTGCAAAAGAGGCTGCAACGGGTCAGGCCTTGTCGATTTCGTGTTCACGCAAACCCACCTTGAGCACCCTATCGCCATCTACATCGGCCACGGTCCACACCATGTCATAACGGGTGAAGTGATCCCCGACCACAGGGTGACCATTGCTGTGGGCCAGCATGAAGTCGCCCAGGTTCAAATCGGCTTCGCTCTCGTCCACGTCCACGCCATACATCAGCGCCACGTCGCCCATGCGCGCATCCGCATCCAGAATAAAGTCTCCGAAGAAAGCCCGCGCCTTGCTGCGCGCCGCCTCCAAATTGCCACCAAACATGTTGTTCAGAGTCTTGAGGTGATTGCTGCGGCCGATAACACAGAGCACGTCATTCAGCGCCAGACGGGTACTGCCCGAGGCCGGCAGCAGGGTTTCTCCCCGAAACACCGCCGCCACCCGGCAATGGGGCGGAAAGGTAAGTTTGCGCACCACTACGCCGTCTATGGCCTCGCTGCTGACCGTATAGAGGAACATCTCGAAGTCGTCCTCCTGAAAAATACCCAGCATGGAGCGCCGCCGGGGCGCAGGCTCGGGCGGCACTTCCACCTGCAGCAGCCGGGCCATCTGCGGTAGGGTAGAGCCCTGCACCAGCAGTGAAATCAGCACCACGAAAAAGGCCACGTTAAAGATCATGGACCCTTCCGGTATCCCCGCCATCAGCGGAAAAATGGCCAGCACTATGGGCACGGCGCCGCGCAGGCCCACCCAGGAGATAAAACCCAGTTCACGTACATTGAAACGGAAGAAGGGCACCAGCGATACCAGCACCGCCAATGGCCGGGCGATAAAAATCAGCGCCAGCGCTATCAGGCTGGCCGGCAACGCCATGGTCCACATGTCCGCCGGAGAAATCAGCAGCCCCAGCACCAGAAAGAGCCCTATCTGGCTGAGCCAGGCCAGACCATCGAACACCGGCAAAATCGACTCCATGTGGCGCAGACGGGCATTGCCCACCACCAGTCCCGCCAGATACACCGCCAAAAAGCCACTACCGGCCGTGAGCGCCGTGAGCGCAAACAGCGCCAGACCAAAGCCGGTCACCAGAATGGGATACAGGCCCGAGGCCAGCCCGATGCGTTTGATCAGTTGCACCAGCAACAAGCCTCCCAGTACCCCGGCGATGGCTCCGATACCGAACTGGGTCAACAGAAACAGCAGGGTATCACCGGTGCCGTTCATCTCGCCGGTGATCAGGCCTATCAGGGTCAGGGTCAGGAAGATGGCCATGGGATCGTTGGTACCCGACTCGATTTCGAGCGAGGCCCCTACCCGCTGGTTAAGGTGCATGCCCCTGCCACTGAGCAGCGAAAACACCGCCGCCGCATCGGTAGAGCCAACAATGGAGCCCAGCAGCAGGCCGTGCATCCAGCTTAAATCCAGAATATACACCGCCAGCAGGCCGGTAATGCCGCTGGTGATCACCACCCCCAGGGTGGCCAGGCTGAGCGCCGGCTTGAGGCCGACCCGAAAGGTTTCCATCCGGGTGCGCATGCCGCCGTCCAGCAGTATGATGGCCAATGCCAGATTACCGACGGTGTAGGCCAGCGAGTAACTTTCGAACTCGATACCGCCCGGCCCGCTTTCACCGGCCAGCATGCCTATCAGCAGAAAAATAAGCAGAATGGGGATGCCGGAGCGCGCCGACAACAAAGTGGCCAGTACGCTTAAACACAGCAACACCCCGGTCAGCAGGAAAAGGTGTTCAATATTGTCCAATTAGTGAGTTCCGGCAGGTTTTTTAGATAGAACTGTTATATCACAATCAGGGACTTTCGTTGATAGTGAATTTTTAGCCGATTTTTAAAAATATATATGCAGAAAAAACACATAACCTCCATGCTTCATGATGTCCGCACTGCCTGACCGGATTTCACTCTGCCAAGATGTTGTGCCCCACCCACAGCAGAATGAATAACCATGCCAAAAAGGACTCACCTGAACGCCTTAAAGGGGTAAATTAGAGCTTTTAAAGATTAAAATGTCGGCTAGCGTGAATATTTTACCATTAAAAGCACATTATCCTGTTGCAGCCCAGGCCCGCCTTCTTTACAGTCCCACGCTTCATTTACTTCTCAATCTTCACCCGCCGGGCCTCACCTGCCGGTGCAGATGCTGTTCAGGAAGGACACCTTGATGGAACAAACCCATATCAGCTCGCTGATCCCCATCGTCATCACCCTGTTGCTGTCGCTCGGCACTCGCAACGTGGTGATTGGCCTGTTTGCCGGCGTGGCCAGCGGCGTGGTGATGCTTAACGACTGGCATCATCCGCTCGACAACTTCGGTATTCTGGTCAAGGACCACCTGGTCGTCCAGCTGACCGACAGCTATAACGCCGGTGTGCTGGTGCTCCTGGTGTTTATCGGCGGCTTTGTGGCGCTGATGGAACAATCCGGTGGCGGCCAGGCCTTTGCCCGCAAGGTCACCCACTGGGTCAGCACCAAGTGCCGGGCTCAGATGGCCGCCTGGCTGGGTGGCATCGTTATCTTCTTTTCCGATCTGGGCACCCCCCTGATTGTCGGACCGGTATTCCGGCCGCTGTTCGACAAGCTCAAACTGTCGCGCCAGAAACTGGCCTTCATCATCGACTCCACCGCCTCGCCGGTGGCGATTCTGGTGCCCTTTATCGGCTGGGGTGTGTACATCATGGGCCTGCTGCAAAAGGAATTTACCGCCCTTGCGCTGCCGCTGACCGACTGGGAAGCCTTTATTGCCGCCATTCCGTTCCAGTTTTATGCCGTGCTGGCGGTGGCCATAGTGCCGCTGATCGCCTTCAAGAAACTGGACTTCGGCCCCATGGCCGAGGCAGAACGCGCCGCCGAACGAGGCGAGTTGGCTACCGGCCCACAAGCGCAGCAAACCCTGTTCAGTCACGACAACGCCCGCGCCTCCTTCGTGTGGGCGCCGCTGCTGGTGATGGCCGGGGTGCTGGCCGCCATGCTGGGGCCGCTGGGCTTTCCGTTTGAAAAAGTGTCTGGCTCGGTATTCCGTGCGGCCCTCTCTACCGCCTACTTCATGGCGGCCATGACCCTGATCACCCTGATGGCCTGTTACGGCGTGCGCCGGGTGACCGATGGCATTGCCGTGTATCTCAAGGGCATGGGCAACATGATGCAGGTCGCCATAGTGCTGATCCTGGCCTGGACCCTGAGCAGCGTGGGCAAAGAACTGGGCGCCGCCGCCTACATCGCCGAACAGGCTCAGGCCGGCTTCCCAGCCTGGCTGGTCCCCGCCGTCGCCTTTTTGCTGTCGGCGGTGATCTCCTTCGCCACCGGCTCGTCCTGGGGCACCTTCGCCATCATGATTCCGCTGGTGATCCCCACAGCCGTGGCCATAGACGCCCCCCTGTATGCCTGCATCGGCGCCGTGCTCTCGGGCGGCTTGTTCGGTGATCACTGCTCGCCGATTTCGGAAACCACCATACTGTCGTCCACCGGCTCGGGTTGTGATCAGTTTGAACACTTCCGTACCCAGCTGCCCTACGCCCTGCTGAACGGCAGCATCGCCCTGGCCGGATTTGTGGTGGCAGGCTGGGTAGCAAGCCCGCTGGTTCTGCTGGTCGCCATCGCCACCCAACTGGTGCTGGTAATACTGCTCTCCCGCTTGCAAGGCGCCCGCCTGCAGGCTCGGACCGCCTGATGCAATAGAGCCGTCTCGAGTCAATAACCCTCATCATGGAAGAGATGGCAGGCATTGGTTCAGCCACCCGTCAAATGCCAGGGATGGCATTTGACGGGTGTCACAGGGACGTGCTCGCAGCGTGTCGAAAGAGACAAGCCTGCTGCCGCTTTATTCCACCTTGAATCTGTAATCAAGAGCCAGGGTGAAAAGGGCGAGCCACCACTCTGTGCTGGCACTCCATACCTTCCGCATCTCGTAATCACCGCCTCTTCGGGCAACACCAGGCTGCCAGTTGACGGTATATCTCCCTCCTGCTATGCCTAAAACACCGTGGAGAAAGAGCATTCATCGCCCCGGTGAATGCAGACAGTACCCCGGTAAGGAGCAAACCATGAATAGCCTGGTTCCTCTGCCTCGTATTGCCCTGGGCCTGATGCTCGGTGCGACCTGCAGCATTTCCCTGGCCGCGACCCCGGAAGAAAAAATTGCCGACGCCATGAGCGCGGCCCCGCCCTCCATCAGTGCCAACGCCACCATACTGGACTGGCCGGCCGACATGGGCGGTGAGATGGCAAAACTGCGCGAGGGAAGCAACGGCTGGACCTGCCTGCCGGATATGCCGACCACCTCGGGCAAGGATCCCATGTGTCTGGACCCGGTCTGGATGGATTGGGCGCACGCCTGGATGAGCAAGCTGCCGCTGACCAACAAGGGCATGGGCTTTGGTTATATGCTGCAGGGCGGTTCCCCCGAGAGTAATACCGACCCTTACGCCACCGAGCCCACCGCCAGCAACGAGTGGATTACCGAGCCGGTACCGCACCTGATGATTCTGGTGCCCGATGCTGCCATGCTCGAAGATTTGCCCACAGAACACACCAATGGTGGCCCCTGGGTGATGTGGAAAGACACGCCTTATGTGCACATTATGGCGCCCATGCCGGCTTATCGACCCTAGGCTCATTGTCTTATAATAAAAGCCCTACCGCCGGCAACCGTGGGGCTTTTTCAACCAAGTTGTTTCAGCCGACTCCATTTCAGCAAAGTATGAGGCCGCCATGATCATCACCTTGTCCATTCAGCTCGTGTCAGGCATGTATGCGGAAGCAGGCTGGGGCTGTGAACTGGAAATAGAAGAAAGCAGCTCGCTGCACGATCTGCATGACGCCATTCAGCAAGCCGTCGATTTCGACAACGACCACATGTATTCGTTTTTTATCTCTCGCAAAGAATTCGGGTCGGAACGACTCCATTTTGATGGCGAGGAGTTTTCGCTGGATGACAACATAACGTCGCTGTTCCCCCTGCCCAGGGGCAAGAAACTGTTCTACTGGTTCGATTTTGGCGATGACTGGATTTTTCAGGTAGCCAAGTCGCGCAAGAAACCGAGAGAGCCCCAGTCAGGCCGACGCTATCCCTTCGTCACCGCCGAAACCAGCAGCAGGCCGGAGCAGTACAAAGGCTACGACCCCGAAGCAGAAGACGAGTGGTAACAATCTCCCCTCTGCCCCGTAGGCATCCATTTATTCGGCGCGATGTTGCTGGCGAATGCGAACATATAGGCCCGCTACCGCGGGACAGAGGGCCCGACACGCCGTACACCCCTCTCTCTGGGGCTCCGCCGCGCGCTCCCTGGCGCGGAGGGTCGGCAGAGCAGACCCTTTACCCGCCCGCCAATACCGGCGAGGCCTCCGGCAAAAAACCAGCTGTAGCCGCTTCAGCTGGCAAACCAGACGACCTCATAGATAATACCGGCGCTGTTACCTACATCGGGGAACCATCTGCTTCTTCGGAGGCGTTCGGGTAGTTCTGCGGGAACAGCTCGCGCATGGCCGCTTCGTCACGCTCCGTCTTGAATTCGATGTTCTTGCCAAGTTCCCGGGATCGGGCCACAGCGGGACGCGTGTTGATGCTGTCGAACCAACGCTGCAGGTTCGGGTAGCTCGCCAGGGCGTCTTCACCCAGGATGAATCCAGCCTTGTCGATCCAGCCCCAGGCCGAAATATCGGCAATGCTGTAGCCGTCACCAACGATATAGTCGCGATTTTCCAGATGCGCATCCAGCACCTCGTAATGACGCTGTGTTTCACGCTGGTAGCGATTGATCGCATAGGGGAGTTTTTCCGGCGACATGTGCTTGAAATGAACCGCCTGGCCGGAATAGGGTCCGACGCCGCTGGCGATGAACATCATCCACGAAAGCAGTTCTCCGCGCTGTCGCGGGTCGCCCGCCAGCCGACCGGACTTTTCGGCCAGGTAGAGCAGAATGGCGGTGGAGTCGAATACCCGCACGCCGTTATCGTCAATGGCCGGCACCTTGCCGTTGGGGTTGATGCTGCGAAAGGCGGGTAGATGCTGTTCGCCTTTCAGCGTGTCGACCGGCACCAGCTCATAAGGCAGGCCCGTTTCTTCCAGGTAGAGTGCAATCTTCAACGGGTTGGGCGTGGGATGAAAAAAGAACTTGATCATGACGGTCTCCGGCTTTTTTGAATGATCATTCAAGCATGACTTGAACCATCATTCAAGTTGAGTTTGAACATTCATTCAACCTGCAGGTATACTTCAAGCTGTGAGCCAAGACGGGAGTCAAGATGACGCGGGTACAGTTTGATCGGGAACAGGTGATTCAGGAGGCCACCAGGCTGTTCTGGCAGCAGGGTTTTAGCGGTGCGTCCATACAGATGGTCGTCAAGACGACCGGGCTCAAGCCTGGCAGCCTGTATCTGGCATTTGGCAGCAAAGAAGGGCTTTATCTGGCCGCGCTGGAACATTATGCCCACCAGTCCCAGGCCATGCTGCGCCAGAGGCTGGCCGAAGAGGCATTCTTTGGCGAGGGTATATGCCGGCAACTATTGCGCATGATCGAGGAGTCCGCCGGGACGGATTATTGCAGCTGCTTCCTAATCAAGAGTCAACTGGAGCTAGCTGCGGCCGGCGGCGAACTTCAGCTCCGCGTGAGTACCTACCTGGGTGACATCGAACGCCTGTATGCCGACTATCTGGGCCGGGTCTATTCGCCCGAGCAAGCCAGGCAGTATGCGGCGAGTCTGATGCTGCACATCTTCGGAATCCGGGTATATGGCTATCTGGGCCATGATCGGAAGACGACAATAGCGGCCGTTAAGGCCGGACTGCCCTGGCTGCCGTGGGACACTCTCGACAACGGGGCCCAAGCGGGTAATGGAGTAAAAGCCCCCCTTGCCTCAGGCTGATCCTTGTCGTTCAATGGATAGCGGGTCGGAGAAAACTGCCATGCGTGAATCGGTATCAAACTCTGCTCGTGAGCAGTCGCGCGGTGAAGAGCTCGCCAACAGCATCAGCCACGGACTGGCGCTGGTCGCCATGCTGGTCGGCACGCCGTTTCTCATCATGCAGGCGGTGCGCTACGGGTCGACCGGGTTCGTGGTCGGCACCTGTGTTTTTGCTGCCACCGCCATCCTGCTTTACCTCTCCTCCACCCTGTACCACGCGCTGACACCCGGCAGGATAAAGCGGCTCTTTCGGACCATAGAACATTCCGCGATTTTTTTACTCATCGCAGGTACCTACACGCCGTTCGCGCTGGGTGTGCTGCAGGGCGCCTGGGGCTGGACGCTGTTCGGCCTGATCTGGAGTCTTGCGATCGTGGGGGGAACGCTGAAAGTATTCAACAGCCTGTCTCACCCCTTTCTGTCCACCGGCCTCTACCTGTTGATGGGCTGGCTGGTAGTGATTGCGATCAACCCCTTGCTGGACAAAGTACCCACGGCGGGCCTGATGTGGTTGCTTGCCGGTGGCTTGTCTTACACGCTCGGCGTGGTGTTCTTTGTCACCGATGCGAAATTACGGTACGGGCACCTGCTCTGGCATTTTTTTGTGATGGGCGGCACCAGTTGCCACTATTTCGCCATTCTCTGGTATGCCGCCTGATCAACTCAATGACGCAAGCCCGACTCAGCCTCAGTAATCAAACCCCGGCTGCGCTTTAACGCCGGCGTCGAAGGCATGCTTGATGGGCTGGACTTCGCTCACTGTGTCGGCAAGCTCGATGATGGATCTGTGGCAGCCGCGGCCGGTAATGATCACATGCTGGTGCGACGGGCGGTTTTTCAGCGCCGTCAGCACCCGATCCAGATCCAGATAGTGGTAGGCCACCATGTAGGTGAGTTCATCCAGCAGCACCAGATCGATGCCGGGGTCGGCCAGCATTTTTTCGGCCGGCAGCCAGGTCTGCTCGCAGGCGACCATGTCCTGCTCGCGGTTCTGGGTTTCCCAGGTAAAGCCGGTGTTCATCACCACGAAGGGCACACCTACTGTTTGCAGCAGGTTGCGCTCGCCACACTCCCAGCCGCCCTTGATAAACTGCACCACGGCCGCGCTTTTACCATGACCCACGGCCCGGGTTACGGTGCCGAAGCCGGCGGTGCTCTTGCCCTTGCCGTTGCCGGTGATCACCATCAGTACACCGCGCTCGTCGCTGGCCGCAGCCACTCTGGCGTCTACCGCCTCTTTCACTTTTTGCTGCCGCTGCTGATGGCGCTCGGCCTTTACCCGATCACGGTTGTTGTCGTTTGTTTCGCTCATGAGGTTCCTTATTGCATGCAGTCTTGTAGTAATTCCAGATTGAGATGTTGCTCCAGGGTGTCGGCCAGCCGGTTCAGGTTGGCTTCCCTAATGGCATTCTGATCCTGCGCCTGCCTGCTGTTATCCAGACCGGCCCAGGCCAGCAACCGATTGCAGGCATCAACACAGTCAAACAGGCCGTGCAGATAGGTGCCCAGCACCTGGCCGTCGTCCGACAGCAGGCCGTCGGCAAAGCCGGTCTCGCCCGGTTTGCCGTCGGGCCCGAGGGAAAACAGCCGAAAGGGCTGTTTTCCCGCTTCCAGTACTCGGCTTTGGCCGCAGTGAATTTCATAGCCTTGTACCGGGCAACTTGCGCCCTGCTCACCACCAAGCTGCAGCGTGCCCGCCACATTACGCAGCTGTTTGCTCCGCTGCAACTCGGTGTCTATCGGCAGGTAGCCCAGGCCGGCGCTGTCGCCCGCCTCACCTTCTACTCCCAGCGGATCGGTGATGCGTCGGCCCAGCATCTGGTAGCCGCCGCATATACCGAGCAATTTGCCGCCGTAACGCAGGTGACGATCCAGCACCCGGCCCCAGCCCTGCGCCTGCAGGACGGCCAGATCGTCCCGCACCGCCTTGCTGCCGGGCAAGATAATCAGGTCCGCTGCCGGGCATGCAGCCGGATCGGCACCGATGTGCATCAGGGTCAATTCCACCCGCGGGTGCAATCGCAGCGGATCCAGGTCGGTATGGTTGCTGATGCGCGGTGTCACCAGCACCAGCACTCTGAGCGGGCGTTCGTCGGCGCTGGTGGTGGCGGTACGACACATGGCGTCTTCGGCGTCCAGCTGCAGGTTATCGAGGTAGGGCACCACGCCCAGCACCGGCTTGCCGGTCATTTGTTCCAGCATGGTCAGGCCGTTTTGCAGCAGGCCGATGTCACCGCGAAAACGGTTGATCACAAAGCCCTTGATGCGCGCCTGCTCCGACTCGCTCAGCAGCATCAGGGTACCGACCAGTTGGGCAAAAACACCGCCCTTGTCGATGTCGGCCACCAGGATCACCGGGCAGTCCGCCGCCTCGGCAAAGCCCATGTTGGCGATATCGTTGTCGCGCAGGTTGATCTCGGCCGGGCTGCCCGCTCCTTCTACCAGCACCAGCTGATACCGCCGCCGCAGCCGTTCGAAGGAGTCCAGTACCGCCGACAGCATCCGCTGCTTGTAGTGTTTGGCCGCTGGCCCGAAGAAGTCTTTCGCCTCCATCACCGACAGTGCCCGCCCCTGCACTATCACCTGGGCCTGGGTGTTGCTCTGGGGTTTGAGCAGCACAGGGTTGAAATCGATTTCGGCCGGCAAGAAACAGGCCGCCGCCTGCAACGCCTGGGCACGGCCGATTTCGCCGCCATCGATGGTCACAGCGCTGTTCAGCGCCATGTTCTGCGGTTTGAACGGCGCCACCCTGGCACCGCGCCGGGCCAACAGCCGGCACAAGCCGGCCACCAGGGTGGTTTTGCCGGCATCGGATGCGGTGCCCTGCACCATCAGGGTGCGGGCCTGGCCATCGGGGCCAGAGTGCCATTGTGTCATTGCGCTGCGGTCCTTGGCTGAGTCGTGCTGGTCTGGTACGGGGTCGGCAGTGTACCTCAGCATCACGCTCAGACCCAACCGGCACGACCCGCCCGCATGTTTTCTGGCCAGATCTGCGGGGCAATGCACTATGCTTTACCAGACTCCACCGCGTCAGTGGTCCCTTGTCCGGCTTGAGGAATAACAACATGAACATACGCATTGTTAGCGCGGTTATGGCTCTGTGTGCCTTCGGCGCCCAGGCCAACCCTCCGGTATTTTCAGCCCAATGCCCCCTGGAACTGAATGTAAACACAACCCCGAATGGCGAGGTCTACCTGAATGGCAAACAGGCCCGTGTGACACAGTTCAGTGAAGATTTTTATGAAGCCACGCAGGGAGACTTTTCCGTCTCTATCATGATGGCAGATGACGGCAGCCCGTCTGTTTCTTACACCGGCCCCAACCGGGCCAATGGTGCCTGTCAGGTGCAGCCATCGACCGGCACTCCGGCTCCGGGTGAGCCGCCAGTGGTCAGCTCTGCAGAACGGGCCGGCCTTGACCAGTTTGATGCCAACGGCATGCTGCTCTGCTCACAGGCCGCAGCTCAACCCATGACCCAGTGCCCGTTTCAAGTGGCTCGGGCGCCGGGCGGCAACGCGACCGTGGTGGTGACCCTGCCCGACGGCCGTACTCGGGCCATATTTTTCGAAAATGGAGTGCCGCTCAGTGCCGATCTCAGTCAGGCAGACGGCAATATGACATTCTCTGCTTCCAAAAATGGCGATCTGCATACCATAAAGGCCGGTAACGAACGTTATGAAATACCCGATGCCGTCGTGGTCGGCGGTTAAGAGACACGGGCCTGGCTCTGCCAGCGCAGGGCCAGATAAATCACCCCCGCCAGCAGCACAAAAAACACCCCTATCAGCCCAGCCAGATACAGCGCCAGTCGCAGGGTATAGTCCTCCAGTTTTTGCTCCAGCGCGGCCATCAGGGTTTTGTCTGCTGGTGCGGTGGTCAGCCGCTCCAGGGCCGCAACCAGCGTATTGAGCTCACCGGCGCCGGCCGAAATCTGATTCAGGGTGTTATCCAGCTTGATCCAACCTGTCTCACCATCGGCCGAATCCGGCGCCGTCATCCGTTCAACCGACTGGGCGGTGTCACGCAGCACCATGCCGGTTTGTTCCATCTGTTGTAACAGGGCCGTCATCGGCTGATTCATACTGCTAATGTCATCCAGCAAGGCGCGTCGCTCCTGCCCCACCAGCATCGCCAGATGATCCAGAATCTGTTGCCGTTCGGCAGCAATTCGTGCGGCCAGATCCAGCATAAAGTCGGCCCGCTCCTGCGACAACTGTTCGGGCAGTTGCTCCATGGCCACACTCATTCGCTCGCTGCTGTGACTGAAGCGGTGGCCGTCATCCAGCAGACGACGCACCGGCTCCGACACCATCACCTTGGAAAACAGATGCTCCATGTGCCATTCCATCAGAATGGGAAAGTGATTGGCGAGAAAAATGCCTCGTTCGGAGAGCATCTTGATCTGTTCTATTTCCTGTACCGCTTCGCGTACCGGTTCGAGCAGACCGCCCTGTTCGCTCAGGGCATCATGAAAGCTCCGTTTCAGGCCGGTGTCGGCAAAGTCATCAAACCGCACATAAGCCACGTAGCGCTGTTCGGGGTTTTGCCGGTGCCAGTCTTCAATCAATTGCTGCAAAGCAGTGACCTGTTTGACACTCAGCACCTTGCCCGCCAACAACGTCAGGTCGACTTCCAGTGCGATCAGCACCCTCACCAGCTCGGAAGCTTGCTCCCTGGATACCAGCCCCTCCCACCCCTGCTCCCATACCCGCCGTTGCAGCCCGAGCATCACCATCATGTCCAGCAGCCCCTGCCCCACGTCCGGCTCGGCAGCAATGGTCAGCGCCGACGATACATAAATAACCTTGGTGCCCTTGAGCAACGCCTCGGCCTGGGGATCGGTGCTGGCCATGACCAGAGCATCGATAGACTGGGCCACCCGCTCCATGTAACTGTCAGAAAACGACAACAGGGCACTTTGCAGTTCCACCTGATTCAGCTGGCTGCCACTGGCAACGGGCACCGAGGCCATGTTGTCACGCTGCCCGGCCATTTGCCCCAGCCTCTGTTCCGAGATCATCACGCATCCCGACAACAGCAGCAGCAGGCTGACCTGCACCACTCCCTGCCTGATACGGCGAATACACATACGCGGCGCTCCTTGCGTGAATCTGTACTCATTTTAAGCCAATCAAATCTGCGCTGCCGAATAAGGCCCCGTGATATCGGCTAGCCCTGGCGCATGAGGGCTTCGCCCAGGGCACGAAAATAATCCTCAAAGGCGGCATTGATTTGTGCCCGTTGCTCTTCCTGGGGATACAGTCCCATTTGCGCCTCTTTTGAGTGACGAGTACCTTTTACCAAAAACGGATTGTGAATGCCGCTGTCTTGCACAAAAGCTTCAAAGGCGCGAGCACAGACTTCTTCCGGCTGGCTGTAATAAAGCGTGCCCAAGCGTCGGTCGGTGGCCGCCGACACGCTGAACAGGCGGCTGGGCTCCTGGCCCGATTCATCCAGCAGAATAGCCTTGAAACAGGCGAACAGCCGTGCATTGAGCGGGTGCTCAATCACCCGGGCATTGTTCAGCCAGGCACGCGAGGCAAAGGTGCCTCTGGTCGTGCCACACATCGCCTTGTCGGTTATGTAATGATCGAAGGCGTGGAACCATTCGTGAGCAATGCTGCCGGGGCCAGCATTTTTGGCCAGTGAAAAACAGCGGGTGGCAGGATTGTAATGCGCCGACACGCCGGGACGACCGCCAATGCCGTATTGCAATGAAAGGGTGCCACGCAGGGAGATCAATGGCTCGGGCCCCTGCAGGATCAGCATCAAGTCGCACAGGGCGTCGAAAAACAGGCCCGCGGCCCGTTCCCGCTCGGCTCGGGTGACCCAAGGCCCTATTTCGATGCTGCAAAAATCGAAGCGCCGCCTGACCTGTACAAAATCGATGGGTTCACCGGTACCGTGATCGGGCCCGTTACGATAAAAACGGGAGCGAAATGCGACGTTATCCGCTCCCTTTGCCGTCTCTTCCGCCATTGTTACCATTCGCCAGATACCATACCGGTCCCAAGCTTAACCCAGGCGCCGCTATGGTTAAACCGCTCGACACGGGTTGTGCCGAATGGTGGAGGCTTGGTTACGATAGCAGTGGCAATAGTGTCCGCTCGGTGCCGGGTCACGGTGCCCTGCGCCCGGTGATCAGGCTGATCACGAACAGGATAATTCCCACTATAAACACCAGTTTGGCTGCCCAGGCGGCCGTGCCCGCCATGCCGCCAAACCCCAGAGCTCCGGCGATCAATGCGATAATCAGAAAAATAATGCCCCAGCGAAACATAAGCTGCTCCTTACCCTGATGGAAAAATGGTGCTGCCCGAGGATCGTGTTCGTTCCCGCTTGCTCTGTTCTGGTAACCACTCCCGGGGCGTTCGGGAGTCATTGCCCATCGTTCCCGATCATGATTATGGTACAAACATTGAACTGTTACGCAGCGTTCCAGGAAATCAGGACAGCGGCACCGCTATCTGAGCTGAGCCTTGCCTGGAAGAATGAAAACACCATCAGACTGCAATTTATAACTCAAATGTATCCCTTTGATGCTGTTGGCAGACCCAGCTGAAACAACTCTGTCATAAAACTGCCACCTTGTAATAAAACCGTCACAAAGGCTCGGCATAGTGGCGCCAACTTTGAGATGAGGATGCATGATGAGCCTTCAATCCACCGCCCTTCCCGGCTCCGCAAACGAAAGTAACGCCCAGTCCGGCTGGTTGTCCTGGCTGCTGGTTTCATTTCTTGTTTATATGCTGCTGGCCGCCGTGGGCGCCATCGGTTCCGGCTTCAAGGCCGCCGCCGGCAACGACGCCAAAGAGCTGTTTGCCTTTGCTTCCAACCCGGGTATTGCACTGATTGTCGGGGTGGTGGCCACCTCTCTTATTCAGAGCTCCAGCACCGTGACTTCCATTATCGTCGGCATGGTCGCCGGGGGCCTGCCGATTACCATCGCCATTCCCATGATCATGGGCGCCAACATCGGCACCTCGCTCACCAGTACCCTGGTCAGCCTGGGTCATATCCGCAATGGCGAGGAGTTCAAGCGGGCTTTTTCTGCCGCCACCCTGCACGACAGCTTCAACATTCTGGCCGTGACCATCTTGCTGCCGCTGGAGCTGCTGTTTCGGCCCTTGGCGACCGCTTCCGAGTACCTTGCCGGCCTGCTGGTCAGCGACGCCAGCGTCAGCATGAGCAGCATGAACTTCATGAAGATACTGCTCTCCCCTGCCTCCGACATACTGAAGGCCAGCGTGGCCTGGTTGCCCGGTATCTGGTCCGGTGTGGCGCTGATCCTGGTCGGTATCGGCCTTATCCTGATGGTGGTGACCCAGATTGGCAAGGTACTGCGTACCCTGATGGTGGGTCGTGCCATGAACATACTGCATACTGCCGTGGGTCGAGGCCCCCGCTCGGGCATGGCCTCGGGTACCCTGGTCACCGTGCTGGTGCAGTCCTCCTCCACCACCACCTCGCTGATTGTGCCCCTGGCCGGCACCGGCGTATTCAGCCTGAAGCAGGTCTACCCCTTCATTCTGGGCAGCAACATCGGCACCACCATCACAGCCCTGCTGGCGGCCACCGCCATCAGCGGCGCCGCGGCCACGGTCGCCCTGCAAATTGCCCTGGTGCATCTGCTGTTCAACCTGCTGGCGATTGCCGTTATTTATGTGCTGCCGTTTCTGCGCCAGGTACCGGTCATCATGGCCGAAACCCTGGCGACTCTGGCACAACGCAACAAGGCTTATGTGGTCGCCTATATCGGTGGTGTCTTCTTTGCCCTGCCGCTGATGGTGGTCGGCGTCAGCCAGTGGCTCTGAGCACTTCCGCCGGCGGGCACGGCGCTGTACCAGCAAGAGACTGGCGTGACTGAATGTAGATGAGTCAATCCGCGGAGTAAGGCTATCGCCTTACTCATATATCATGCAGTCAGACAGTGCCGGACTGACATTGTCGGGTACCTTGACGACGAAGCCCTCTTCACCCGGTACGGCACAGTTGCTCATGCAGCGTTCGGTGATCGAGTCTGGACGAGCATCGCATACAAAGCCGTTTACGTTAGGCATCCTGACTGCCGGCACTGTCTCTCTGGTCGCCACAAACTCTTCAGGAACTATGTTATTCCTGGCCAGCAGGTAGGCCGTGAGGGAATAGACTTCATCATCGGTCAACGACTGGGGAGCAGTAAAGGGCATGGCCCGTCGTACGTAGTCGAAAAGCGTTGTCGCGTAAGGCCAGTAGGTACCAATGGTTTTGGTTGGCCAACCGTCGGTGGAAGTCAGCGGGGTCGCATTTTCGATGGTGGCCAGCGCCGGGAAACTGGCGAACTCCGGGTTGAACCTGACGCCACCCGAACCACCTGCACCGTGACAGCTGGCACATTTCGTCTCATAGACACCTTTGCCACTCTTAACATCGCCTTTGCCGTCGGGCAGTCCTCTGCCATCGGGCAGTATATCTATGTCCCAGGCAGCATATACATCATGATCTATGATCTCACCCAGACAATATTCCCGCTCCTGGCAGCTTTCATCATCCGACGGAACGGCAAACGCCATACCACAGAAAGCAACAGCACCGATCGCAGTCAATTTTTTCACCATGTGTGTGTTATCAATCATCGATTTAGCCCCTGTTGCCATTGGTCACTTTACCGTTGCCGTCTATTCGCCAGGGTTGCATTGCGTTGTTGTGATACACAAAGAACTTTCCTCGCGCCTTGAACAACTGCTCGAGATACGGCTGAACATATCCGGTTTCATCTCTGGCACGGCTGATCAGGGTGGCCGACGACTTGTCCCAACGCCATGGCAGGGTAAAGGAGGTCAGGCACTTGGCAAGCACAGGTTCGGCCAGATTGGCCGGCTGCCAGTTTTTTCCTCCGTCCACCGACACATCGACTCCGGTGATCTTGCCCCTGCCCGACCAGGCAATGCCCCTGATCTCGTAATGACCGGCTTCCGGCAGTTCATGCCCGCCTGACGGAAAAGTGATCAGCGATTTGGCCTCCATAAACAACGAAGATTTATGGGCAATACCGTCGGGTCCGGTCAAATCGGTATACTTGGACGTTTCTTCTCGGGAAAATGCAGGTATGTCAGACACCTCCAGTCGCCGTAGCCATTTGACATTGATATTCCCCTCACAACCGGGTACCAGCAGGCGAATGGGATAGCCCTGCTCGGGTCGCAGGCGTTCACCGTTCTGGGCATAAACGATCATGCAATCGTCCATCGCCCTACTGATGGGGATAGTACGCAGCATGGCAGCGCCATCGGCCCCTTCCGCCAGAATGTAGCGTGCCTTGTCGATATCAATGCCGGCCTCTCTCAACAAGGTCGAGAGCATGACACCGGTCCACTGAGCGCAACTGACCAGCCCGTGAACATCCTGGGCTGTCTGACCGTGATTACCTTCCAGGCTGGTATCGCTGTTACCCGAGCACTCGAGGAAGTAGAACTTGCTGACGGCAGGAAAACGGGTCAGATCATCCATGGAAAACAGGAGTTCACGCTTTACCAGGCCATGAATGACCAACCGGTGCTGCGCCGGATCTATGGTGGGCAGGCCCCCATGATGGCGCTCGAAAAACAGGCCGTTGGGCGTAATGCTGCCATGTAAATCCTGCAAAGGTGTCAGCGCCCAGGAGCTGGTCGACAGGGGGGGAACATAACCCGGTGGCGAGAATTCGGCAGGACTTTCCCGACGAATGACTGCCTTTTCGAAGGGAGACGGCAATCCATAGGGGCGAGCCGCGACCGGCTCACCCAGACTCTTGGTCCATTTGGGAATAGGTAGAGGATCTGCCGCTTCTGCCTGCCTGAACAGCCCTGACATCACCAGTGCCGAACCACTGGCAACAATGCCAGACAGTAAGCGACGCCTGGCAACATTTTCGGGTATCTGACCGGACTGCTCTTCGATATTCGCGGGTAAAGGTGATGAACTATCAATATTTTTAGTCATATGGGCTTAACCATCCCTATTTCAGAACAACTGCAAAAACCCAGGCCTGCAACAATCGACAGCGAACCGCCCAGATAAAGGACAATGCCGATGTCGGCAGCTTGGCCGACCCTTGCTTTATCATGGCAGCAGACCGGCGGTTCAACAATTCATCCATGATGTTGACTGGTCGGTATGGGTGTCTTTTCCGGCGACTGAATTCCAAGGCAAGCAACGATGATGACCGGACCGGACAAATTGCCCCCTGCTATCTGATCTGGCCCTGACCTGCGGTTACGACAGCCTGTCGGCCTTTATCGCCGCCTTTCGGGGACTGATGGAGTGCACTCCCGGGGGATACATTCTGCCGGGGTGGCAAGCAGCATAAAAAACTGAACTCGGTGTCAGATTTAGATTAACAACCGCCGTATTCTGGGTATAATCCGCGCCTCGCAGGAGAGAGAAGTCATGAATGCTTCCGCCGAAGGCGCAAACTCCCATAAACGCTCAGGCAACAGTACTGCGAACCATTAACACGCCAACTGGAGAGCGGTTGCGATCGGCAACCCACCGAAGGAGCAAGCGGCAGCCGCCGCACAAACTCTCAGGTACAGCGGACAGAGGGAGGGGCAGTTATAACGCAGGATCCCCTGATGCTTACCTATATCTACCTGATTGCCATTACCGCCGAGGCCATGTCCGGAGCCCTCGCCGCCGGCCGCCGTAATATGGATCTGTTCGGCGTGAGTCTGATCGCATTTCTTACTGCCCTCGGCGGCGGCACGGTGCGCGATATCATGCTGGGCAACTTCCCTATCGGTTGGACCCAGCACCCACCTTATATCTACCTCACCATCGGCGCAGGACTGGCCACCATGCTGATTGCACGGATCATGCATCGCCTGCACCGGCTGTTTCTGGTGCTGGACGCCATGGGATTGATCGCCTTTACCATCATCGGCTGCAACGTTGCCCTCGGGCTCGATTATTCGCTACCGATCGTGGTAATGGCCGGTATTACCACCGGTATTTTCGGCGGCATACTGCGCGATGTACTCTGCAACCGCACTCCTCAGGTGCTGCGCCACGAGCTGTATGCCAGCGTCTCGCTGATGGTGGCCCTGCAGTACCTGCTGCTGCGCGAGCTGGGCATGGACGAAAATCTCAACATGCTGGTCTCGTTTGCGGCAGGTCTGAGCATTCGGCTGGCGGCCATTCGCTGGCACTGGTCGCTACCGGTGTTCTCCTACGCACCGGAACGCTGGCGGAGCTAGGCATGCCGTCCTCTAGTGACCCAGCGGCAGGGCGGTGGTGTATTTGATCTGCTCCATCGCGAAGCTGGAGGTAATGTCCGAGAGCCCTTCGGTGCTGGTGATCAGCTTTTTGTAGAAACGGTCGAAGGCACCGATGTCCGCCACCACCACCCGCAACATGTAATCCCATTCACCGGACATCCGATAAAACTCCACCACTTCGTCGAAGTCAGTCACGGTTTCTGCAAACTGCGCCAGCCAGCGGCTGTCGTGATGCTGGGTCTTGAGCTGAACGAACACCGACAGCCCCAGCCCCAGTTTGTCCGCATCCAGCAACGCCACCCGACCACGAATGTAGCCCGCTTCTTCCAGCTTTTTTACCCGCTTCCAGCACGGGGTGGTGGAGAGGCTCACCGCCTCGGCCAGCTCTTTTAGCGGCAGTGAGGCGTCTTGCTGCAGCAGAGCCAGGATCTGCCGATCAAAAATATCCACTATTTAAATCGCCTTACATAGAAAAATTTCCTAAAAAATAACATCAACGCGGTAAAGATAGAAAAAACTTTACCTCAGTCGAGGGATATAATTCTTACATGACAGAACCGCTCGGTTCTCCCTGTTACCCTAGCCCCGGACGCCACGACCATGAACAACTGGACCCGCACCGCTCTCAAAACCCTGTCCAGCGATCAGCTGCGCACCTCCGATACCCACCTGTACCGTCTCGATATTCCCGGTCTGACCGGCATCGACATTTATCTGAAGGACGAAAGCACTCATCCCACCGGCAGCCTCAAACACCGGCTGGCACGTTCGCTGTTTCTGCATGCCATCTGCAGCGGTAAGATCAACGAAGGCACCCATGTAGTCGAGGCTTCGTCGGGCAGCACCGCCGTGTCCGAGGCCTATTTTGCCAAACTGCTGGGGCTGCCCTTTACCGCCGTAATGCCGCGCCATACCACCTGCAAGAAGGTCGAGCAGGTCGTGCGTCTGGGCGGACACTGTCATTTTGTGGATCACGCCGCCGAAGTCTACTCACAAGCTGAGCGACTGGCTCGAGAAAGCGGCGGTCACTACATGGATCAGTTCACCTTTGCCGAGCGAGCCACCGATTGGCGTGGCAACAACAACATTGCCGAGAGCATCTTCCGCCAGCTGGCCGAAGAGCCCCACCCCATTCCCCGCGCCATCGTGATGAGTGCCGGAACCGGCGGCACCTCCGCCACCCTGGGCCGTTATGCCCGTTATCTGGGGCTGGATACCCGGCTGGTGGTGGTCGATCCGGAAAACTCGGTGTTCTACGACAGCTATCAGAGCGGCGACGCCAGTCTGGTGAGCCAGGCCGGTGGCCGCATCGAAGGCATAGGTCGCCCGCGGGTAGAAGCGTCTTTTCTGCCCGAGGTGATCGACGAGATGATCAAGGTGCCGGACGCCGCCAGCATCGCCACCATTCACTGGCTGGAGCGCATTCTGGGTCGCAAGGCCGGCGGCTCGACCGGCACCAACCTGTGGGGCGCGCTGCAACTGGCCCAACGTATGCGGGAAAACGGCGAGCGGGGCTCTCTGGTCACCCTGATGTGCGACGGCGGCGAGCGGTATCTGGACACCTACTACAACCCGGAGTGGGTGGCGAAGCATATCGGCGATCTCACGCCTTTCAGCGAACAACTGGCGGTATTCGGGTAAATAAGGCTGGAAGCCGTAAGCGATAAAAACACCAAATCCGTGGAGGCGGTGTTTTTCCCTCAAGAGGCTTCTTCTGCGCAGCCGAGCCGGACCCGCCAACTGAAGTGGCGGCTTGCAGGCCTCACTTTAACGGGGAAACCGGGCCTTCGCCCCCCTTCACTCCGCTACATTTTGCTTTTAACAGCTCATCGTGAGGAGCGACTTCCGACTCTCGGCGAGTCTTCAGATTCCCCCTAAAAGAAAATAGATCTCATTTTACCGCTCAAAATGCCACCACTTTAATTGACTATAAAGTCAGGTAGGAATAGGATGGCCAATAACTAGCATTTGGAGTGCACATTATGAATCATCATCGTTTGCTGACCCTTGCCAATGCCTCTATGGTTGCCTTTCTCGTCGTGTTTTGTGGTGCCCTGGGCATGGCCTATCTGCGTGAACAATCGGTGTCACTGGGTCTCACCGTGTTCATGCATATTACCCTGGTGATCAGCGCCGCCCTGTTCAAACTGGCCTATGTGGTGCGGTTGATTGCCCAGGATAAACTTGGACAGCAGTTGGTTTGAACGTGAGGTGTGTCATGCAGGCCCGGCTTCCGCCGGGAAGCAAGAAGCGATATTCCGTTAGTAACGCCGGCATATCGCTTATTTATCAGCGTTAAGTAATATCTTATAACTGATGTGGATTCCGGGTTTGGTTTGCCTTTATCGTCCCCCTCGCGAAGACGGGGGCCAGTGTCTTTGCAGACGACCCTCAGCCTGACAGCTCTGCGCCACAAGTCCTGGATTCCCGCCTTCGCGGGAATGGCGACAGAACCATACCGGTTATGCAATATTACTTATCAGCCTTGCTGGCGCAATTGACGGCCATGGAAGACATAACCTATCAGGTTCATCAATACCTGCGCCGCCAGAATACTGGTGGTGCCGGTATGATCATAATCGGGGGCGACCTCACACAGGTCGATACCCACTACCTCACCACCGAACGCCACGCCCTGCAGGATTTCCATTACTTCGTAATAAGTGAAGCCACCATGACTCGGGGTTCCGGTACCGGGCGCAATAGAGGGGTCAAAACCGTCGATATCGATGGTGATATAATAATTCACCCCTTTGGGGATCAACGCCAGTACCCCTTCCACACCCAGACGGCGTACATCGCGCACCGACAATATGGTAGAGCCGGCATCTTCTGCCGCCTTGTGATCCGCACGGTTGGACGAGGAAACATTACGGATCCCAAGCTGGGTCATACCGGTGACGAATGTCTGCTCGGAGGCACGACGCAGCGGGTTGCCGTGACCGAAGCGAACGCCGTGGCGCTCATCGACGAAGTCGAGATGAGCATCAATCTGGATAATATGAATGGGGCCACGGCCTTCAAAGGCGCGAATACAAGGGGCATTGACCGAATGGTCACCACCGACGACCACCGGCAGGGCGCCGGAATCGAGTATCTTGCGTACCCCGTATTCGATGTTCGCATGGCACTTTTCGGTGTTGGTATGCACCATGTCTGCATCACCGATATCGACGATATCGACGCCATCCAGGTACATCAGATCCTCTTCATAGGAATAGGCACCACCGTGGCCGAAGGAAAACAGCGTTGATGCTTCGCGGACGGCACGTGGTCCCATGCGCGCTCCCGAGCGCCACTGGGTACCGCAGTCAAAAGGTGCCCCCATAAAGGCAACATCCGCCTTGATATTATCCCAGTCTTCGCAGATCCGCTTCTTCCCGAACGTGCAGAAACCAACAAACGGCAGGTTCAAGCGGCCTTTTTCGTAAGCATTTTCACTCATAGTTTGTCTACCCCTGTTTGACCAACGGCCCGACCGACCGGTGCTTTGGCTGATAAAAAGCCCGAATACCGATGAAGGTCTGAGCGCCTGAATAAGAAATTCAGTATTGCAGGAGCTAATAAATCAAAAAATATAAAACTTATTATGTATATATTATATTTCATGATGCAAAATGTGAAAGTTATGCTTCGAAATGATCTGTCGCCTACCTCAGGTGGACTCTCCCGGCTTTCTGAGGCTGGCGGCCTTGATGGTGGCTTCTACGTCTTCGGCAAAGATTCTGACGATATCCTGCGGGGCGGGAGACGCCCGCATCGCCATGCTGAATTCCGACTGCCAGGAGAGATCGAGATGATCGATGGCACGCATTTCGCCACGCTCGACCCATTGTCTGGCGTAATGCGTCGGCAGAAAACCGAGGAAGCTGCCGCTGGTGATCAGGATCGCCTGCGCTTCCATATTGGATACCATGGCGACATCCCGGGCTTTCATCAGCCCCCGCAGCTCGGCATGGTGCAGATAGGTACGAGAAGATACCGGATATTGCCTGAGGGTATCCAGGGTGATGTCGTCATCCGCCAGCCCAAACAGCGGATGACGGCGGCCACAGTAAAAACCGTGTGCTTCCATACACAGGTGCCGGTAACTCAGCCCGCTGTGCCGGTTATGGAACAACCCCAGCGCGATATGCAGGTTGCCGTTCAGCAGCTCCCGCTCCAGCTCTTCGGGAGGCAGCACCACCAGCTTGAGTGATACGTCGTTCTTTCGGCCGTAGAAACGATGAATAGCATCGGAAATGGGAAAGTCGTGATTGGTGATGGTGCTGTCAATCAAGCCCAGTCGCAGCGTTCCGGTCAGTTTATCGCGCAGTTCGCCCAGCTCGGATTCAAAGTCCGAAATATTGTTGAGCATATCGCGACACTTGCGATAAACCACCTCCCCCTTCTCGGTCAGGCTGAAGCCACTTCGCCCCCGATGGCACAACTGAAAGCCGAGCCGTATCTCGAAGTCACGGATATGTGTGCTGATCGCCGGCTGGCTCATGCCCAGTACCGATTCGGCACCGACAAAACCACCATATTCCGCCACGGTGCAGAAAGTCAGCATGTGTTTCATCGAGTAACGCGACATTAGTCCTCCGGGTTTCACTGTCTACGTCCTACGTCCTACGTCCTACGTCCTACGTCCTACGTCCAAAATACATTAATTTTTAAAATGTATATATATTAAAAGTTATATTTCTGGATGAATGGTAGTTTTCAGCACTCGGCAAGTATTTCTCGCCGAACTCAAACTTGGTGAATAATGGACTTTCCTTCTTTTGCGAAGCCTGATGGCTTATTGACCCATTGATAGCGCTCTAGATCGACCCCGAGCAGATATGCCCTCATCTCGTCTTGCTTAGACTTGTCTGCCCGGAAGAAAATACTGCAAAGGTCATTATCGACCGACCTCTCGCTAGCCCCACGTTCGATGGCCTTGTCATACCATCTTGTAGTGGTCAACTAATCCCGGACAATAAATTAGACCGATTCTCGGCCTGAAC